>JBDSQB010000015.1 GCA_039930045.1 Chthoniobacterales bacterium
GCGCCGATCCCTACGCCGGCGGCACGGCCTACTCGCGCAGCGGGTCGACGGTCACGCCCCTGTCCGGCGACCGGGTGTTCCAGGTGAACATGACGGCATCGACGACGCCCTATGCGCCCTTTGTGCACCCGGGCGCCTTGCACACGGAGGCCGACTTCGACCGCATGAAGGCCAAGATCGCCGCGG
Source organism: Chthoniobacterales bacterium (assembly GCA_039930045.1). NCBI lineage: Bacteria > Pseudomonadati > Verrucomicrobiota > Spartobacteria > Chthoniobacterales > Chthoniobacterales bacterium. Next base: position 187 of record JBDSQB010000015.1, read on the forward strand.
GCACCGCGCCGTGGAAAACCAGCTATGACCAGCTTACGGGCGCCCGCTTCGCGTCAACGGGCTGGGGGCCCACGCCGGCCCAGTATATCAATCGAGGCGGCACAGCGGCCGACAACTACACCCGCGCCCAGTGGGACGCGCAGTCACTCTACGAACTCTCCCTGCGCTGGAAACTCACCGGCGACGTGGCCTATGCAAACCAAGCCGTGTGGATCGCCAACGCTTGGTCGGGCACGCTTCTCGGCATCACGGGCGACAGCAATCAATCCCTCGCCTCCGGCATCTGCGGTTATCTCTTCGCCACCGGCGGCGAAATCCTCAGCACCTACCCCGGCTGGCCTGCGGCGCAAAAGCAGGCCTACAAGGATATGATGATGCGCGTGTTCTACATCGCGAACGAAGAGTATCTTTGGTATCACTTCGGCACGCCCGTGAACGCTGGCGGCAACACGCACTACCGGCTGAACTGGGACGCGGACAACCTGGCCTCGATGGCCGCCATCGGCATCCTTTGCGACAACCGGGCGGTTTACCAGCAGGCTGTGGACTACTTCAAATTCGGCTCGGGCAACGGACGCGTGGAACGCGCGGCGTGGTACATCCACCCCGACGGCACCTCGCAGACCGAGGAGAGCGGGCGCGACCAGTTCCACAATGAGGGCGGCTGGTATTCGATGGGGCTGCTTTGCCAGATGGCGTGGAACCAGGGCGACGACCTCTTCGGCTACGACAACAACCGGGTGCTGCGCGCCTACGAATACATCGCGAAATACAACCTCGGCAACGATGACGTGTCCTGGGTCTATCACAGCAACACCGATACCGCCACCAACGAGACGCTCTCGAGCACCGGCCGATGGGTGGGCAACTACCCCGCCTGGGAGCTGGTTTACAACCACTACGCAAACGTCCAAGGTGTCGCCGCGCCGTGGAGCAAGATCGCGATGAACGTGATCCGGCCCGAGGGGTTCCCCACGCTCACCAGCCCTGCCTCCGCAGCGGATTCCCTCGGCCTCGGCAGCCTCACTTACGCACGGGACGACACGACCACCAGCGCCGCGCCCAGCGGCCTGCTCGCGCAATGGAGCAAGAACCAGCTCATTCTGAATTGGTGGGGCAGCCCCACCGCGACGAGCTACCAGATTCAGAGAACCGCCAGCGGTGCCAGCGCCGCCGGTCCCTACGCGACGCTCGGCACAGCCGTCGAACCCAACCTCAATTTCACGGACACCACGGTGGTGAACGGCGGCAGCTATTACTACAAAGTCGTCGCCATTACTCCGACGGGCAACCTCGAGAGCCCCCCGCTGCTCGCGAACCAGGCGCTCGTTGCCAGCTACAGCTTCGAAGGAAATACGAACGACGGCACCGGCACCCGCCACGCGACCGCCGGGGGCGGTGTCACCGCCCCCGGCTACGCCGCCGGCTTCGGCGGCGGGCAGGCGATTTCGCTCAACGGCACCGACCAATACGTCCAGCTCCCGGTCAACTCCGGCCTCTCCCGCGACGTCACCCTCGCCGGCTGGGTCTATTGGAACGGCGGCAACGCCAACCAGCGCGTGTTCGATTTCGGCAGCGAAATCGAGAAGTTCATGATGCTCACCGTCAAAAACGGCAGCGGCAAATTGCAATTTCAGATGACGACTTCCCGCGTCAACAACGGCACGATCACCCTCGTCGGCCCTACGATGCCGACCGCCACCTGGACGCACCTCGCCGTCACCTTCAACGGCGAAACCGCCACCCTTTACGTGAATGGCAAGCCCGTCGCGTCCGGCTCCTCGCCCCGGCTCGCCCCGATGTTCAGCCAGCCCTTCTGCTACCTCGGCCGTAGCATGTGGAACCCCGACGCCTACTTCAGCGGGCGCATCGACAACTTCCGCATCGCCAATTACGGCATGACCGGAAAGGAAATCTACAACCTCTGGGGCCAGGGAGGTGCCAACGCCGCTCCCGTCTTCACCGCCAACCCGATCAAGCCCGTCGATGCCACGCAGGGCATCAATTACAGCGGCTCCGCGCAGACGCTCGCCAGCCTGGCCACTGATGCCAATGGCGGCACGCTCACCTACTCCAAAGTCACCGGCCCCGCGTGGCTCACGGTCGCCAGCAACGGCGCACTCAGCGGTACGCCTGCGAACGGCGATGTGGGTGTAAACGCCTTTGTTGTCCGCGTGACCGACTCCTCCGGCGCCACCGACGACGCTAACCTCTATATCACCGTCGCCAACGTGAACGACGCTCCGACTTGGAGCACGAACCCCATCTACAAGCTCTCCGTCACGCAGAACATCGCCTACATTGGAACGCTGGCGAACGACGCTTCCGATGTTGATGTCGGCGACACGATCTCCTTCAGCAAGGTCAGCGGCCCCGCGTGGCTGGCGGTCGCCGCCAACGGCACGCTCTCCGGCACGCCCGCCGCGGCCAACGTCGGGGTGAACAGCTTCGTCGTGCGCGCAACCGACTCCTCCGGCGCCTTCAACGACGCGACCCTCACGATCTCGGTCCTCGCGCCCGCCCTGCAAACGCGTTTCCTCCTCGACGGCTCTGCATCCGACAGTCTGGGCGCGACCACCGCGACCCTGACAGGCACCCCGTCGTATGGGACCGGTGTGTTCAACCAATCGCTCCTTCTCGACGGCACCACCAATTATGTGACCCTCGGAACGCTTTCCGGGATGACCTACAACGACTTCACGGTTGCCACCTGGGTTTATTGGAATGGCGGGAACGCCCCGCAGCGCATCTTCGATTTCGGCAGCGGCACCGACGAATACATCTATCTCACGCCCTCCAACGGCTCGAACATGCGTTTCCTCATCCGGGAAAACGGCGTGGACCAATACGTGGACACCGCCCCGCTACCGAAGAACCAATGGGTGCATGTCGCGGTGACCCTTAACGGCAGCACCGCCACCATTTACGTGAACGGCGTGGCCAAGGCGTCCAACAGCGCCGTCACCAACGAGCCGGCCAACATCAGCCTGACGCTGAACTACATCGGCAAAAGCCAGTATGCGTCCGACCCGCTTCTCAATGGCCAGATCGATGACTTCCGCCTCTACAATTACGCGCTCAGCGCCTCGGAAGTCACCGCGCTGCTGAGCGGCGTCCCCGCCATTATGCCGACGGGCGTCCTCGCCGTTCCTGCGTCCAGCAAGATCACGCTGACCTGGAACACGAGCGCCACGGCGCAGAGCTATAGCGTCAAGCGCGGCACCACCAGCGGCGGCCCCTACACGACGATCGCCTCGGGCCTCACCGCCACCAACTACACCGACACCAGCGGGCTCTCCATCGGTGTCACCTACTACTACGTGGTCTCCGCCACCAATACCCTTGGGGAAAGTGCCAATTCAGACGAGGACAGCGTCGTCCTTTCTGATCTCATTGCCTACCTCAAGTTGGATGAGACCTCCGGCACCACCGCCGCCGATTCCAGTGGCAACGGTTTCGACGCCACTCTCGTCAACACCCCGACACGGATCTCCGGCCTCTACGGGAACGCGGTCAACCTGGCCTCCGGGTCGAGCCAGTATGCGACGCTGCCCGCCGGAGTGATGAACGGTCAGACTGATTTCACCCTCTCGGCCTGGGTAAAACTCGGCAGCATTTCGACCTGGGCGCGGATCTTCGACTTCGGGACGGGAACGACGAACTACATGTTCCTTTGCCCCGCGCCTTCGACCGCGAACAAAATGCGCTTCGCCATCCGCACGCCATCGGTGACGGAGCAACAGATCAACAGCGGCACCATCGTGACCACGACCGGGGTCTGGACCCATGTGGCGGTGACCCTCTCCGGGTCCGTGGGCACGCTCTACATCAACGGCGTGGTCGCCGGGACGAACTCGGCGATGACGCTCACCCCGTCGAGCCTCGGGTCCACCACGCTAAATTACATCGGCAAATCACAGTTCAACGACCCGTATCTCAACGGTGCGGTCGATGAGTTCCGCATCTACAACCGCGCGCTCACCGCGGCGGAAGTTCTCGCCCAAGCCACTCCCGCTCCCACCGTTCCCGCGGCACTCACCGCGACGGGCAATGACGGCTACGTGACCTTGAGCTGGCCTCAAGCCGACGCCGCCACCTCCTACACCGTCAAACGCGCCACCGTCAGCGGCGGACCTTACGCCACAGTCACCAACGGCTCGGCGGTGACCGCCACCACCTTCCTCGACACTGGTCTGACCAACGGCAGCACCTATTACTACGTGGTCAGCGCCAACAACTGGCTCGGCTCAAGCGCCGATTCCACGGAAGCGTTTGGCATCCCCTACGCGATTTCCTGGAGCGGTCAGGATATCGGCGCCGTGGCCGCCGCTGGAAGCAGCAGTTACGCGACCGGCACCTACACGGTGATCGGCTCCGGAGCCGATATCTGGAGCACGCTGGATGAGTTTTACTTCCGCAGCGTGCTGGTCGGTGGCGACTGCAGCCTCACCGCCCGGGTGGTGAGCGTGCAAAACACCAATGCCTGGGCCAAGGCCGGCGTGATGGTTCGAAGCTCGCTGGCGGCCAACGCCTCGAACGCCGCCGTCCTGCTCACCCCGACGACCACCAACGGAGTCACATGGCAGACGCGGACGACCGACGGTGGAACCTCCGCCAGCAGCAACACCACCGGCATTGCCCCTCCTTATTGGGTGCGCGTCGTGCGCGCCGGCAACACGCTCCAAGGCTACCGCTCGGCGGACGGATCGACCTGGGTTTCCACCGGCAGCGCGACGATCACCCTGGGCACCAACGTCTATATCGGGCTGGCGGTGACCAGCCACCTCGATGGCACTCCCTGCACGGCGACGTTTGACAATGTCACCCTCGTCTCGCTCCCCGTCGCTCCCGCCGCCCTCACCGCCACCGCCGGCTACCAGGCCGCGTCACTCGGCTGGACGGCTTCCGACGGCGCGACTTCCTACAACATTAAACGCGCGCTCGTCAGCGGAGGACCTTACACGGTTCTGGCCACGGGGGTAAGTGCCCTCAGTTACGCGGACGCCAACCTCACCGCCGGCACGACGTATTATTATGTGGTGTCGCCCGTAAACGCGGCCGGCGAAGGTCTTGATTCCCCCGAGGCATCCGTCATCCCGCTAACCCCCGGCACGACGGTCACCTTCAACTCCGCCTCCGCGCAGGATGGCTATGTGCGCGAGTCGAGCGAGACGAGCAACGCGGGGGGCACGATCACATCAACCAGCCTGCGCATCGGCGACGACTCGTCGGACCGGCAATACAAGACGATCGTCTCCTTCGATACCTCCTCGATTCCAGATGACGCCACCATCATCTCGGCGACCCTGAAGATGCGGCGCTCCGGAGGCAGCGGAACCAATCCCTTCACCACCCACGGAACCTGTTACGTCGATGTCAAATCAGGCTCCGGTTACTCCGCAAGCACCACCTTGCAGATCGGCGATTTCGAAGCCACGGCCGATGTCGCGACGGTGGCTACGATGAGCAATGCGGCGAGCACCGGCGCCTGGTCCACCGGCAGCCTGAATCAAGCGGGACGGGGATTGATCAACAAGACCGGCACCACGCAATGCCGCGTCTATTTCACCCTCGATGATAACGACGACCGAGGGAATGACTACGTCAGCTTCAACTCCGGCGAGGATTCCGCCAGCGGTTATGCGCCGGTGCTGGAGGTGACCTACAATCAGGACGCTCCCGGCATGCAGCCCAACGTCAGCCTGCATTTCAACGAGACCACGGGCACGACGGCGGCGGATTCATCGGGCAACGGTTGGAACGGAACGCTGGTGAACGGCCCCGCCTGGACGACCGGAAAATTCGCCAACGCCGTCAGCCTCGATGGCACCAATGATCACGTAACCCTACCGGCCGGCGTCGTCAGCAGTCTCAACGATTGCACGATTTCCGCCTGGGTGAAGCTGAACAGCGTGACCGCCTGGACGCGCATCTTCGACTTCGGCACCGGCACGGCGAACTACATGTTACTGACGCCCACCAACGGCTCCGGCGTCCGTTTCGCGATTAAGACGACCCCTTCCGCCGAACAAGTGATCACCGGCAACACCGCGATCGCCGCCGGCGCTTGGACGCACGTGGCGGTGGTCTTGTCCGGCTCGACCGGGACTCTCTACGTCAACGGCGTCTCCGTCGGGACCAACACGGCCATGACGCTCAGGCCCTCCAGTCTCGGTGCCACGACCTTGAATTACCTCGGTCGATCACAGTTCTCCGCCGACCCGTATCTCAACGGCGTGATCGATGAATTCCAGATCCACGGCTACGCGATGAGCGTGTCCGAGATCACCGCGCTGGCCACGCCCCCCGCGGCTCCCACCGGAGTCATTGCCACGGCGGGCGACGCCCTGGTCGCAACGATTTGGAATGCCTCGACGCGCGCCACCGGCTACAACGTCAAGTGCGCCACCACCAGCGGCGGTCCCTATACGACCGCGGCCGCCGGCGTGACGACGACTGCGTTCAGCGACTCCGGACTGACCAATGGCACGACCTATTATTATGTCGTCAGCGCGCTCAATGCCATCGGTGAGAGCGCCAATTCAGCGGAAACCAGCGCACGGCCGCTCTCTGCCGTGCAGACGTGGCGGCAAACCTATTTCGGCATGATCGACAGCGTCAGCACCGCCGCCGACACGGCCGACCCGGATGGCGACGGCTGGACCAACGCCCAGGAGTTCCTCACCGGCACCGATCCCACGAACGCCACCAGCACGCTGAAAATCAGCGAACTCCAAGTGAGCGGCAACGACTTCGTGGTAAGCTTTCCGTCCGTATCCGGAAAAACCTACCGCGTGGAGCGCTCCGACACGCTGCAAGCCGGCTCATGGACCACCCTGCTGAACAACATCGCCGGAACGGGCGGCGTCGTGCAGATCACCGACGCTGGCGGGGCCACGCAGAGCAAACATTTTTACCGAGTCGTCCTTCTTCCATAATCTATGAAACTCATTTGCCCGCATTGCACTCAGAACCTCGAAGTCGCCGACGAATGGGCGGGCCACGCCGTGGATTGCCCGAGCTGCCAGCAGGTGCTCACCGTGCCAGCCGTGGGAGAGGCGATTCCGCTTCGCTGCGGCAGCCCCGAAGCCTCCGACGCCCACGCTACGCCGTTCCGTGCCGGGCACTTCCTCGCCGTCGAAGCCGCCGCAGCGAAGCGGGGGTGGGGGATTTGGGGGATTTCTGCTGATGATCTCATTCTCGCGGACGGAGAGTTCGGTTACCGCATTCGCGCCTACAACACCGGAGGCTACTCTGCCTACTCGAACGTCGCTCCGGGCGCGCCCGCGCCGCAGACCAAATGAGCCGCGCGCCCCGCATGACCGCCACCACCATCCACCAACGCCCGTAAGCAATCCCCATGGACACCTCTTCTGCTCACCCGCATCACCACGAAACCGCGCTGAAGGATCGCGTGCCGCTGCGCGAAAAAATAGGCCTCGGCTGCGGCCGCATGGTCGTCGAAGGCACCCACGGCTCCCAATACGTCCTCGCGAATCCGATCTACAACATGACGATGGGCATGAGCCCCGCGTTGCTCAGCCTGATCGACTTCATCAAGCGCATCTGGGACGCGATGATCGACCCGGTCATCGGTCAATTCTCCGATAATTTTCGCTCCCGCTGGGGCCGGCGCCTTCCGTTGATGGCCGTCTCACTCGTGCCGTTGACGTTGCTTTTTGCCGCGTTGTGGTGGTTTCCCCGCGACGCCTCGGGCACAGGGCTCTTCTGGCATCTGCTGATCGTCTCCCTGGCCTTCTATGCCTGCTACGCGCTGTTCTCGATGCCGTTGAACGGACTGCTGCTGGAAGCGACCGACGATTATCACGAGCGCAGCCGCATCGTAGGCGTGTCGCTCGCCTTCGGGTTCGTCATCCAGATCGGCAGCCAGTGGCTGCCGTGGCTCGTTTATCAATTTCACAATTCCGCGACCGGCGCAGCCGATCCCATCACCGGCATCCGCTGGGTCTCGGCGGGTTGTGTCGTCTTTTTTGTCGCGCTTGGCCTCGTGCCGCTCCTGCTCTGCCGCGAGCGCAACTACCACCGCGTGGCCGCCCGTCAGGAAAAAATCGCGCTCCTGGCCAGCCTCCGTGCTGTCTGGCACAACAGCCAGTTCATGACTGTGCTCTGGGCGCGGTTCATCTTCTGTTTCTGCTTCAGCCTCGTCGGCATCATGTCGAGCTACATGAACGTCTATTACGTCTTCGGCGGCGACAAGCAGGCCGCGTTCTCCGCACTGCGTTTCATCGGCTCGTCCTATCACGTCGCCGCGCTGCTCACCTCGCTTTTCTTTTTTCCGTGGCTCGCCCGCCGCATCGGGAAAAAGGCCGCGCTGCAAACCGCCGCCGGGCTGCTCATCGTCGGCTGCGTCTGCAAACTCTTCCTCTACATCCCCGGCCAGCCGTGGTGGCAGCTCATCGTCCTCTCGTTCAACGGCGTAGCCAACGCCGGCTTCACGCTCATCCCCACTTCAATGATCGCCGACCTCGCCGATGAGGACGAATACGCCACCGGCCTGCGCCGCGAGGCTGTCTTCGGCTCGCTGCTCGCCTGGTTCGAGAAAGCGGGCAGTTCCCTTGGCGGCCTCATCTCAGGCCTCCTCCTCGTCTGGATCGGCTTCAACGCCAAATCCACCGGCGGCGTCCAAACGCCTCACACCTTGGAATTGATGAAGTTCAGCTACTTCGCCGCGCCCGCCATCGGCGCCGTGACCGCGCTAGTTCTCCTCCGCCGCTACACCCTCACCGAGGCGCGCGCCTACGAAATCGAAGCCGCGCTCAAACAACGCCGCGCCTCTGCCGCGCAATAAAAATCCCGTGACCGCACTTCAAAAAATCAGTCTCCTGCTTTCTGTGATCCTGCCGCTTTCGGCGTTCGCGCAGTCCCCGGATTGGGAAGCCCCGTTGCGTGCATCCCTTGAAGTCATGGCCGACACGCTCACGAAAACGGTGAAGCCCTGGCCCGTCCCGGATCGCGTCTTCCGCGTCGCGGAGTTCGGAGCCGTCGGCGATGGCGCGACCGTCAACACCACCGCGATTCAAAAAGCTATCGACGCCTGCACCACGGCGGGCGGTGGAGTCGTCCTCGTGGAAAAAGGCGACTACGTCACCGGCACCCTCGTCCTGAAAAACGGCGTGATGCTCGAAGTAGCCAAAGGCGCGCAACTCCTCGGCAGCACCAATCTCGCCGACTACCCCGACCATGTGCCCGCGCGCCTCACGGTCATGGACACATGGATGAAGATGAAGCAGTCGCTCATCTACGCGGAGAACTGCGAGCGCATCGGCATCCGCGGCGCAGGCGTGATCGACGGCCGCGGCACGCAGCAAAACTTCCCCGGCAAAGCCACCATCGCCGAGACACCGGGACGTCCGTTCATGATTCGTATTCTCGACAGCCGCAAAGTCGTCATCGACGGCATCACCCTGCGCAACCCCGCCTGCTGGACGGAAAACTACCTCGGCTGCGACGATCTCATCATCCAAGGCATCCACGTCGAGAGTCAGGTCAACGGGAACAACGACGGCATCGACATCGACAGCTGCCGCAACGTGATCGTCCGCGACAGCCTCATTAACTCCGAGGACGACGGCCTTTGCTTCAAGGGTGCCGGACTGCGCACGATGGAAAACGTGCTCGTCGAAAACTGCAAAATTTACAGCACCTGCAACGCGATCAAGTTCGGCACCGATTCACAGGGCGGGTTTCGCAACGTTCTCATTCGAAACGTCGAAATCGGCGGCGTCCCCGCCAACATGGCGGCCTATCGCCGCACCCGCAGTATTTCCGGTATTTCATGGGGCGCGGTGGACGGCGGCACGGTTGAAAACATTCTCGTTTCCAATGTGAAGATCGATCGTGCGAACGCACCGTTTTGCGTGCGCCTCGGCGACCGTGGCCGCGTGAAACCCGACATGGCCAAGCCTGCGCCAGGCTCCATCCGCCGCCTCGTTTTTGAACACATCACCGGTGGAGACAATGGCTCGTTCGGCTCCCTCATTTCAGGCATTCCCAGCGCGCTTGTGCAGGACGTGATGTTCCGCGACGTTACACTCACCGTGGGTGGCGGCGGCACCGAACAAGATGCCACGCGCAATGTGCCTGAACTCATCAACGCCTACCCCGATGCCTTCAGCTTCGGAAAAACGGTGCCCGCCTACGGCTTCTGGATTCGCCACGCCGCCGGCATCACCTTCGACCGCGTCACGATCACCCCGCAAAAGCCCGACGCCCGCCCTTGCTTCGTCGCCGGCCTGGACACCGCCGAGATAGTGATTCCCCGGTAAAATCCCGATGACCGCCCTTCCCTTCGCCGCCAATCCTCTGCGCACCCGTGCTGATTTGCAGCAACTCGCCCGCGATCTCGCCGCGCCGCTCGTGGCGCATTTTTCACCCGGTCGCGCCCAGGTAAAACTTGGTGCGGGACTCGGTCATTTCGGCGAACAGCCCGGCTGGCTGGAAGGTTTCGCCCGCCCGCTTTGGGGTCTCGTGCCGCTGTCGGCGGGCGGTGGTGAGTTTGAGCACTGGTCGCTCTGGCAGCAGGGAATCGCCTCCGGCGTTGATCCCGCACACTCTGAATACTGGGGCCTGGCCGGCGACTACGACCAACGCAGCGTCGAACAGGCCGCTTTCGCTTTTGCGCTCCTGCTCGCGCCGGAAAAATTCTGGGAACCGCTCTCCACCGATACCCGCGAGCAGCTCGCGTCGTGGCTGCTCCGCATCAACGAGGTGAAAGTCGTCCAGAGCAACTGGCTCTACTTCCGCATCCTGGTGAACCTCGCCCTGCGCCGCTGCGGCCAGACGTTTTCCCAGAAACAAATCGACGCCGATCTCGCGCTAGCCGACACGTTTCACCTCGGCGACGGCTGGTATTCCGACGGCGCCGACAGCGCGCATCATCGCGACGGCCGCACTGGCGATTACTATGTGCCGATGGCGTTTCAATTCTACGCGCTCATCTACGCCAAACTCGCGGGCGATACCGCGCGCGCGGCCGTGTTAACCGAACGCGCCCGGGCGTTTGCGCAAGACTTCCAACATTACTTCGCCGCCGACGGCTCCGCGCTGCCCTTCGGTCGCAGCCTCGCCTATCGTTTCGCCCAGGGTGCCTTCTGGGGCGCGCTCGCCTTCGCCGATGTCGAGGCGTTGCCGTGGGGCGTGATGAAGGGACTCTACCTGCGCCACCTGCGTTGGTGGATGCGTAAGCCGATTTTTTCCGAAACCGGACTGCTAACCATCGGCTACACGTATCCGAATCTGCTCATGGCCGAAAGCTACAACTCCCCCGGCTCGCCCTACTGGGCGATGAAAGCCCTGCTCCCGCTCGCCCTGCCCGAAAGCCACCCTTTCTGGCAAGCCGAGGAAGCCCCGCTGCCGCCGCGCCCTTCGGTGCATACCGTGCCCGGCGCAAATCTGATCCTCACCACCAACCCAACCGGCGACGTCACCGCCCTCAGCCCCGGCCAGCCCTGCCTCGACTGGCCGCGCAACGCCCCGCACAAATATTCCAAAATCGCCTACTCGACGCGCTTCGGTTTCAGCGTCCCCGCCAGCGTGACGACGCCCGCCGAGGGCGGCCTCGACAGCGTGCTCTCGCTCAGCGACGACGGACGTTTCTTCCGCCACCGCGAACACTGTCTCGACGCCACCGTGCACGACGGCGTGGCCTATTCCCGCTGGCAACCGTGGCCCGACGTCGAGGTGCGCACCTGGCTCATCGCCGACGCCACCGGTCACATCCGCGTCCACCACCTGCGCACCACCCGCAAACTCTGGGCACTCGACGCCGGCTTCGCCGTCAACTGGACCACCCGCGCGCATCTCGAAATCGGCCCGACCGAAGTGCGCACCCCGGCCGGTGTGTCGTCGTTGAAAAACCTCCTCGGCGAACGCGAATCCGGCAGTGTGGATCTCGGCGCGAACAGCCATCTGCTCGGCTCGCTCTCGACCATGCCCGTGCTGCGTTCCTTACATCAATCCGGTGAACACTGGCTCGCTTGCCGCGTGGGCGGCGAGCCGGACGAAGGCGCCATCTTCTCCGTCCGCGTGGAATCGAACCGCTGCGCCCTCTTCCGCAATCACGAACTCATATGGAACTCCGCCGACGCATGAAAAAATCCTACTGTCTTTACTTCACACTCGCGGGCGCGTGGCTGGCCACGCTCGCCAGCGCTTTCGCCCAGACCGTGCCGTTGCAAGTGACGCCGCTCGCGCCCGTGCGGGCGGAAACGCGCGGCCCCGTCACATTCGCCGACTTCGGCCAAGATGCCTACGGCAACCTCCAGATCACGATCCCCGCGTTGGCCCGCGCCGCCACCCTCACCGTGCGTCTCGGTGAAAAACTCGCCACCAACGGCACCCTCGACCGCAAGCCGCCAGGCAGCGTCAACTACCGGGAAATCCAACTCGTCACGCGCGACGGCGGCGGCGTTTATAAGCTGACCCTACCATCAAAGAAATTCCATCTCGGCGACGCCTCGGTGAAAATGCCCGCGTCCATCGGCGAAGTGACGCCCTTCCGTTACGTCGAAATCGAAAATTCCCCCGTCCCGCTCACCGCCGAAAACCTGCGTCAGCTCGCCGTCGCCGCGCCGTTCAACGACGACGCCTCCGCCTTCACCTGCTCCGACGAAACCCTCAATGCCATCTGGTCCCTATGTAAGCACACGATGAAGGCGACGAGCGCGTTCGGCGTTTACATCGATGGCGAACGCGAACGCATCCCCTACGAGGCCGACGCCTATCTCAACCAACTCTCGCACTATGCCTGCGATCTCGATCCAAGCGTGGCCCGCGCCACCTTCGCCCATCTGCTCGCCCATCCCACCTGGCCGACCGAGTGGAGCCTGCACATGCCCATGATAGCCGAAGCCGATTACGTTGCGACCGGCGACCCCGTGCTCGCCGCGAAAAACTTCGAGGCGATCAAAAAGAAACTCCTCATGAACAAGGCCGGCCCCGACGGCCTCCTGCGCGCCTCCGCCATTGTGGACTGGCCCGCCGTCGAGCGCGACGGCTACAACGACGGCGTCGTCGATCCGAAGGAGAAAAAGCAAGTCGGTCCCGAGATAAACACCGTCGCCAACGCCTTCTATTATCGCGCCCTCCGCGCCACCGCCCGCCTCGCCACCGCCCTCAAAAAAGACGACGAGGCCCGCGACCTGAGCGCCAAAGCCGACACCGTTTACGCGGCTTTCAACGCCACGTTATTCGACGCGACGCGCGGGATTTATATCGACGGACAAGGCTCCGCCCACGCCTCGCTTCACGCGAATATGTTCCCGCTCGCCTTCGGCCTCGTGCCCGCCGAACGCCAATCCTCCGTCGCCGACTTCGTCCAATCGCGCGGCATGGCGTGCAGTGTTTACGGTGCGCAGTATCTGCTCGAAGCGCTCTACGAAACCGGCCGCGCCGACTACGCGCTAAGCCTCATGACCGCGCGCACCAAACGCGGTTGGTGGCACATGCTGGAGCAAGGTTCTACCATGACACTCGAAGCGTGGGACGCGAAAGCGAAGCCCAACCTCACCTGGAATCACGCGTGGGGCGCGGCTCCGGCCAACATCATCGCGCGCTACGTCCTCGGCGTGCGCCGCTCTCGCCCGGCTACGACCGCATCCTCATCGCACCGCAACCCGGCACGTTGATCTGGATGTCCGGCAAAGTCCCCACTCCGCACGGCCCCGTCGGCGTTGCATGGGAAAAATCTCCCTCGCCCCGGTTTACGATCGATGTGCCCCAAGGCGCCACCGCCGAGTTCGTGCTCCCCGGTTGCCCCCCGGAAACCCTCTCGCCCGGCCGCCACATCATCCCTTTTCAAAAACCGTAAACCCGTGAAGCTTTTCGCCCTCGTCCCCGTCGAGCTCGATCCCTCCGGCATGGCCGACGGCCAGGTAGCCGGCCGCTGCCTCTACAATCGGAACTGCGCCACCATCGCGGTGCGCCACAAGCAAGGCGCGCTCGTGGTCGAGACCGCGCACAACCAGACGATCCTGCGCGGCCCCGCCGTCGCTGCGAAACCGCTCTGGCTGCGCTCCGAGTGGGGTTGGACGCTGTCTGCCGCTTCTCCTATAGCGCCGACGACAAAACCTTCGAGCCACTCGGCGAGCCCTACCGCTTCGGTTGGGCTGATTACCGGCGAACGCATGGGCCTTTTTTCCTACAACAACCAAGGCGACGCCGGTTACACTGACTTCGGCTTGTTCACTTATCGCTCCCACACGCTGATGCCCACTCCATTATGATTTCCCACTCCTTCAAATATCTCGCCTTTTCCATGGTCACTACCTGCTCGGCCTTTGCCTCCACCATACTCGACGCCGTTCCGGTCAAACTTCAGGCCGAGCCGTTCCCCCTCTCGCGCATCCGCCTGCTCGACGGTCCGTTCAAGGAACGCCAGGATCTCGACGCACGCTACCTGCTGGACGTGGTCGAGCCCGACCGCCTCCTCTCGGGCTTTCGCGCCCAGGCCGGTCTCCCCGAAAAAGCGAAACGCTACGGCGGCTGGGAAGCGCGCGGCATCAACGGCCACAGCCTCGGCCACTACCTCACCGCCGTCTCCGCCCTCTACGCCTCCACCGGCGATCCGCGCGCGCTCGAACGCGTCCGCTACGTCGTCTCCGAACTCGCCGACTGCCAGCAGGCCAACGGCGACGGCTACGTCCTCCCCGTCGCAAAAAAAATCTACGAGGACCTGCGCGCCGGAAAAATCCAGGCCACCGCCTTCTCCCTCAACGGCGAATGGGTTCCCAATTACACCCTGCACAAAGTCCTCGCCGGCCTCCGTGACGCCTACCGCTTCGCCGGCTCGACCCAGGCCCTCGACATCGAACACCGCCTCGCCGACTACCTCGCCGGCGTTTACGCCAAACTCACCCCCGCCCAAGCCCAGCAAACCCTCCAGTCCGAGCACGGCGGCATGAACGAGGTCTTCGCCGACCTCTCCGCCGACACCGGCGATCCGCGTTACCTGAAGCTCGCCGAAACCACCTTCAACCAAGATGCCGTCCTCAGCCCCCTCGAACACGGCCGCGACGAACTGGACGGCAAGCACGCCAACACCCAGATTCCCAAGATCATCGGCCTGGCTCGCGAGTATCAGCTCACCGGCGACGAAACCGACCTCGCCGGCGCAAACACGTTCTGGCGCAGTGTCGTCGGGCAACGCTCCTTCGCCAACGGCTCCCATGGCGAAGGCGAGCACTTTTTCCCGCCCGCGCAGTTCCCCCAAAAGCTCAAGCCGCACACCGGCGAGACCTGCGGCTCTTACAACATGATCAAGCTGGGCGGCCTCCTGTTCTCCGTTGAGCCCAAGGCGGACCAGATGGATTTCGTGGAGCGCGCCCTCCTCAATCACATCCTCGCCAACCTCGGCCGCCAGCCCGGCGAATTCGGCTACTTTCTCGGCTTGGAATCCGTCGGCGTGAAGGTCTTCTCCACCCCGGACGATTCCTGGTGGTGCTGCGTCGGCACCGGCATAGAAAACCCCGCCCGCTACGGCGAACAGGTGTATTTCCACCGCCCCGACACGCTCTGGGTCAACCTCTACATGGCCAGCACCCTCGACTGGCGCGAGCGCGGCGTGACCCTCCGCCAGGAAACCAAATTCCCAGAAGGCGACACTGTCTCCTTCACCATCGCCGCCGCCCAGCCCGCCCGTTTCACCCTCAAGCTCCGCCACCCCTACTGGTGCGCGCAGCCCGAAGTCACCGTCAACGGCCAGCCCGTCGCCGTGACCTCCTCGCCTTCGTCCTACCTCACGCTTGATCGCACCTGGAAAACCGGCGACCGCATCCAGCTTCGTCTTCCCATGACGCTGCGCACCGAGCCGCTGCCTAATTCCGGCGGCAAAACCGTCGCCCTCCTTTATGGCCCGCTCGTGCTTGCCGGCGTCGTCCCTACTCCGTCCGGCGCACCCGATCCCGCGAAACAACGTTTCTCCGACCACCTCAAAGGCCGCGGCCTGACCGATCAGCCCCCGCCCGTGCTCGTCGCCGCCGACACCGCCGATCTCCTCGCGCATCTCCGGCCCGACGGCAACACCTTCGCCTCCTTCCGCAGCGACGGCGTGGTCAAGTCCTCCGATCTCGCCTTCGTCCCGCTCTACCTCATCTACGAGGAACACTACGCGGTTTATTTCCCCCTGCTCACCCCCGCCGACTGGACCGCCCGCGAGGCGTCCATTCGCGCCGAAGACGAACAACGCGCCCGGCTCGCCGCCGCCACGCTCGACACCGTCGAACCCGGTTTCCAGCAATCCGAAGTCGAACACAAATTCGCCTCCGACCGCAGCGAGACGGGTGATTTCCGCAACCGCAAGTGGCGCGACGCGCTCCCCGGCGGCTGGTTCTCCTACGAGATGGCCGTCGATCCGGCCAAACCCATCGCGCTGGTAGCCACGTATTGGAGCGACGACCGCGGCCGCGAATTCGACATTGAGATCGACGGACGCCGCCTCGTCACCGCCAAGCCGTCGTATAACAAAGCCCTCTCCTTCTACGAAGCCACCTACGCAATTCCCCCCGAGCTTACGCGGGGTAAGACCACGGTGACTGTCCGCTTGGTCGCCACCCACGGTCGAATCGGCACCTTCGGCTTCCGCACCATGCTTGCCGCCTCGCTCAATCCCCAAGACCACTAATCCGCGAAATGCCATGACCTTGCGCCTTCCTTTTGTTTTTGCCGCCGGCCTGCTGGCCTCCGGCGCCTCGGCCCTCGCAGCCACCACATCTCCATTTGGGCGCCCGCTCATCCCCGACATGGTGGCCGACGCGAGCATCGTTGATATCGACGGCGTCTTTTATTGCTATGCCACGACCGATGGCTGGGGCCAGGGACTCAAAACTTCGGGCACTCCGGTCGTCTGGAAATCGAAGGACTTCCTGAACTGGAGCTTCGAAGGCTCCATTTTCCCCAACAACTTCAATGTCAAATACTGGGCGCCCAGCGCTCCGGTGAAGCACGACGGCCGCTACTACCTTTTCCCGACGCTGGACGGAAAAATCACCGCCACCGTTGCAGACCATCTGACCGGCCCCTTCCACACGCTGGACGGCAAGGACATCTTCCCCGGCTCGGGCTGGAGCCCGTTTCCCATCGATCAAAAATCCGCGATCGACGCGGAGATCTTCCGCGACGACGACGGACAATCCTACATGTTCTATTCTCGCCGCCGCATGGTGAAGCTCAAGCCCGACCTGTCCGGCCCCGACGGCCCTGTCGTCACCTTGAACACGGGCGAAACCCAATACTCCGAAGGCCCGGCAATTTTCAAACGCAAGGGCATCTATTACTACCTCTACACGCTCGGCGGAGATGAAAAATATGTTTACTCCTACGTGATGAGCCCCACGTCCGTGGAGGGTCCTTGGTCGATCCCGACGGAGAAAATCATCGCCAAGACCGACGCCTCGGTCGGCCTTTACGGCCCTGGCCACGGCAGCTTCTTTCACCCGGAAGGCACGGACGACTGGTATTTCGTCCACCTCGAATACGGGCGCGGCAGCGCCAACCGCCAGACCTTCGCCCAGAAAATGACGTTCAATGCGGACGGCACGATCCAGCCGATCACGTTGACCAACCAAGGCGTCGGCGCACTTCGCAAAGTCTCCTCGCGTTGTCCCAACCTCGCGCTTGCCGGCACCGCCACGGCGTCCTCGGTCCGTACGGATCTCAAGGTGAAGCCGAACCAAGACCCTTCACTCAACCGCACAGAGACCTTTGCTCCCGATCTCGCTCTTGATGACTCCAACGGCAGCCGCTGGATGGCCGCCGACGGCGATGCCTCGCCCTGGTGGCAGATCGATTTGGGCGCTCCGCGCGACATCGTGGGCACCGAAGCCTACTTCGTGAAACCGGCCGCCTGCCACGCCTATCGCCTGGAGTCCTCACTCGATGGCCAAACCTGGACGCCCTACGGCGGCCATGAGGAACTCGCACTCCGTTCGCCGCACGTTGATCAAAAGCCGGTTCGCGCCCGTTACTTGAAACTCACGATCCTCCAAGGCTCCCCGGGATTGTGGGAGTTCCGCGTCTATTGAGTAAGCCGCATTGGATTTCTCGTTACCTCATGAATCTGAATCATACAATTCTTGATTGCCTGATGTTAACCGGCTCGGCAAATTCCCAAGTGTGCCTTTCCCCGACCGGCGGTTGCGCTGCTTTGCTCTCGCCCGCCTCCCGAGCTGAACCATCCATCGCGCCATGAAACGATCTCTCTGCCTCCTGCTCACGAGCCTCGCGTGCATGATTTGCGCGGCTCCCATGCCGACTGCGGCGTCCTCCGATTGGCAATGGTCCGTGCCGATGGGCAAGGGCCGCGCGTTCCTCTGGATTCCGCCGGAGTGCAAACAACTGCGCGCTGTGGTCGTCGCGCAGAACAACATGATCGAGCAGGGCATCCTCGAGCATCCGGACTTCCGCCGGGCGCTGGCGGCCGAAGGCATCGGCGAGGTGTTCATCGCGCCGATTGCGGATCTGGTTTTCGAGTTCGAGCAGGGCGCCGGCGAGCGGTTCGACGATCTGATGAATCGACTGGCCGCCGTGTCCGGCTACACGGAGCTGAAATTCGCGCCGGTCGTGCCGCTCGGGCACTCGGCGTGCGCGAGCTTCCCGTGGAATTTCGCGGCGTGGAATCCCGGCCGCACGCTGGCCGTGCTGTCCGTTCACGGCGACGCGCCGCAGACGAATCTCACGGGCAGCGGGCGGCCGAACCCCGATTGGGGGACGCGCAACATCGACGGCGTGCCCGGCCTGATGGTGATGGGCGAGTATGAATGGGGCGACAACGAGCATGGCGTTGATCGCCTCTCTCCGGCGCTGACCTTCCGGCAGAAGCATCCGAAGACGCCGCTCGCGATGCTGGCCGAGCCTGGCAGCGGGCATTTCAATTACTCAGACCAGCTCGTCCGCTTTCTCGCAATGTTCGTGCGCAAGGCCGCGGCGGAGCGGCTCCCGACCGAAATGCTGCTGGATCGACCAGCGGTGCTGAAGCCAGTCGATCCCACGAAAGGCTGGCTCGTCCAACGCTGGCACTTGAACCAGCCGCGGACGGTCGAGCCAGCGCCGTGGGCCGCCTACAAGAGCGACCCGAAGGAGGCGTTCTGGGCGTTCGACGAGGAGACGTCCCGTGCGATTCAGGACTACGGAGCGGATCAGCCCGGCAAACAGCCGCAGCTCGTGAGCGTCACCGCGGGTGGCCAGCTTCCGGGCGAAGGATGCGGGGAGCCGGTGGAGCCGGCGTTTCTTCCCGATGCGGACGGTGTGACGTTCCATTTAAAAGCGGCGTTCCTGGACGCCGTTCCCGGCGACGCGACTCACAACCAGAATCCTGCGCGTTGGACGTATTTGTCGGCTGGCTCACTGCTCGAACACGCCACCGGCGGCGGCCCGATCACGCTGCGCAAAATCGTCGGCCCCGCGATCCAGATCGACGCGAACACCTTCCAATTCGCGATGAACCGGCTCAACTCGACCGAAGACCGCCGCAACTTGGACATCTGGGTCTGGGCCAGCCATCCGGGCGACGCGAAGTTCAAAAGCATTGTGCAGCAGGCCATGATTCGCGTGCCGCAAAACATCGAAGGCGCGGAGCAATGCATCACCTTTCCTGGGATTCCCGACCAGCGGGCGGGAGCGAAATCAGTGAAGCTCGCCGCCACCTCCGACGCAGGCACGCAGGTGCGCTATTACGTGCTCGAAGGTCCGGCGGAAGTGGACGGCGACGTGCTGAAATTCACGCCTATCCCGCCGCGCGCAAAATTCCCGATCAAAGTAACCGTGGTCGCGTGGCAGCGCGGCCTCTCCGGCGAAACTAAAATTCGTGCCGCCGAGTCCGTCGTCCGGGAATTCAATCTCACCCAATAACATCCAACTCATGATCCTCCACCGTCTCATTTCAAACGTTTGCGCCGCCATGTTCGTTTCCATAGCTTCACTCTCTGCGAATACCGACGTTCCCAATCCCTCCACCGCGCTGTGGTATGACAAGCCCGCCTCGCAATGGATCGAGGCGCTGCCGCTGGGCAACGGCCGCTTCGGTGCGATGGTCTTCGGCGACCCGGTGAAGGAACGCATCGTGCTCAACGACATCACTGTCTGGTCTGGCGGCCCGCAGCCGAAAGCGAACAACCCCGATGGCTGGACGCACCTCGCCGACATTCGCAAGGTGATCCGCGAGGGGCGCTACGACGAGGCGGAAAAGCTCTGCAACCAGTTCCTTACCTGCCAGGCAAACTACGACGAGAACAAATATCAGATGCTCGGCGATCTGAATCTCGACTTTCAGCCGCCCCTCGGGGCGGTGAGCGATTACCGGCGCTGGCTGAATCTCGAAACGGCCGAGGCCGGTGTGCAATATAAGGCAGGCGGGGTGAGCTACGAACGCGAGTTGTTTTGCAGTGCGCCCGACAAGGTGCTCGTCCAGCGAATGTCCGCGAGCCGGCCCGGAGCCTTGAGTTTCAGCATGAAGCTCGGGCGGCCCGAGAAGGCGCAGACGAAGTTCGTCGCGCCAGACATGCTCGTGATGACGGGCAACACAGGCGCGAACCTCGACTATCAGGTAAACGTTCGAGTGCTACTCAAGGGCGGCAAAATCACGGGCGAGGGGAATACGTTAAAAATCGAGGGCGCGACCGAAGCCCTTGTCCTCGCGACCGCGAACACGTCCTACGTGATGGACTATGCGAAAGGCTACAAAGGTGCCGATCCCGCCGTCGCGGCGAAAGAACTCCAAGCCGCCGCGGCGAAGAGCTTCGCGCAGCTCAAGGCCGCACACCTCGCCGATTACCAGAAATATTTTAGTCGCGTGAAACTCGACCTTGGCAAGACTCCCGCTGCGAACAAGCCCACGGACGAGCGCCTCCGTGCCTATGGCGACGGCAATGGCGACCCCGCGCTCGTAGCGTTGTTCTTCCAATACGGCCGGTATTTATTGATCTCGTGCAGCCGTCCCGACAATCCCGCGCCCGCGAATTTGCAGGGTCTGTGGGCCGACGGCCTCAGCACGCCGTGGAACGGCGACTACACGATTAACATCAACTTCGAGATGAACTACTGGCCCGCCGAGCCGACGGGTTTGAGCGAGATGCACACGCCGATGCTCCGCCACATCGAGAGCCTCGCCGAGCCCGGTGCCAAGACGGCCAAAGCGTATTTCGGGCCAAACGCGCCCGGCTGGGTGACTGGACCAAAGAGCAACGTCTGGGGCTGGGCGAGCCCCGGTGCGCGCCTCTCGTGGGGCGTGTGGTTCGGCTCGAACGGCTGGCTCTGCCAGCATTTCTGGGAGCATTACGCGTTTACGGGCGATAGCGAGTATTTGCGCTCGGCTTACCCAACGATGAAGGGCGCGTGCGAGTTCTGGCTGGCCGAGCTGGTCGAAGGTGAGGACGGCAAATTGATTACCTCGCCTTCCAGTTCACCAGAGAACTTCTTCTTCACCGACACGCACCTGAGATCAAGCGTGTGCGAAGGCGCTGAGATGGAGAAAGCAATCGTGTGGGATCTTTTCGACAACACAGCCCAAGCCTGTGCCGCGCTTGGCATTGACGCTGATTTCAAAGCGAAAATTCAAGCTGCGCGCGACCGCATTCGCCCTCCGCAGATCGGCAAGGCCGGCCAACTCATGGAGTGGGGAGGGGATTGGGACATGAATTCCAATGACATGCACCATCGCCACGTCTCGCACCTCTATGGACTGCATCCCGGCCACCAAATTACCGCTCTCGGCACACCGGAACTGGCTGCAGCGGCAAAGAAGACTCTGGAGCTTCGCGGCGACGAAGGCACCGGCTGGAGCAAGGCATGGAAGATCAACTTCTGGGTGCGGCTGCGTGATGGTGATCATGCTTTTAAAATTCTCGCCGAGCAGCTTCGACCGACCGAGGAATTGAAGGTGGTGATGAGCAAAGGCGGCACCTATCCGAATCTTTTCGACGCGCATCCTCCTTTTCAAATTGATGGCAACTTCGGAGCGACCGCCGGCATCTCCGAGATGCTGTTGCAAAGCCAAGAGCGTTACACCGATCCCGCCGCGCCGGATCAGGCGAGCTACATCATTGACCTCCTGCCCGCACTGCCGAGCGCATGGCAAAATGGTTCCGTCCAAGGCCTGCGCGCGCGGGGCGGCTTTGAGGTTGATCTAAGTTGGAAGGACGGAAAGCTCACGTCGGCGACGATTCGTTCACTGCTCGGTCGCTCTGCCAAACTTCGATCCGGACTTACCACGCGCGAAGTAAAACTCAAAAAAGGTGAATCGCTAACGTGGGACGGACGTTTGTAATCCCCAGTCACAGAATCAAATGAAACTCAAAACTACTCCATCCATTCTCCTCGCTGGTGCCTTGTTCATTCATGCCGTTGGTGCCCTCGCGCAAGTGCCGACGGGAATCAATGACGCCGGACAGCTTGTAGAAATTGCCAGCGTGGAGACGCCCGGATTCACTTTTGCCAAACTCCAAAGCGGCGTCCAAATCCGCGTCGGTGGCCTGACCAAAAACATCCTCTTTTACGGACCCGGCATCGTCCGCGTGAATGCCAACCCCGGCAAGGCAGACACCACTCAGCCGAGTCTCACGATTATGACGCAGCCCGCTGCTGTGCCGTTTGAAACCAAAGATACCGCCAATACGCTGACGATTTCCTCGGAAAAGCTGCACGTGCTGGCGGACAAGAAAACCGGTGCGCTAACCTTTCAACGACCCGACGGAACGGTCATCACACGCGAGAAATCAGCGGAAGTTAAGGAGGTCACCATCTCCGACGCTCCGACTTATGAAGTGCGGCAGACGTTCACGCTCACGCCCGATGAATCACTCTACGGTCTCGGCCAATATAATCAGCGCTACATGGATTATCGCGGCAAGGAAGTGTTGCTCGTGCAGACCAATATCGGTATCGTCATCCCGCTGCTCGTCTCCACGAACCGCTACGGCATCCTCTGGGACATTTATTCCAAGAGCATCTTCAAAGACAACGCTTCCGGCGCATCGTTCTGGGCCGAGAGCGCACCCGCTGGCGTGGATTATTACTTCATCGCCGGGCAGGACATGGATGGCGTGATCGCGGGCTACCGCCAGCTCACCGGCAAGGCACCGATGTTTGCAAAATCCGCCTTCGGCCTCTGGATGAGCAAGGAGCGCTACAAAACGCAGGATCGGCTGATCGAAGTGGTGCGCGAATTTCGCAAGCAGCAGATACCCCTCGATAACATCGTGCAGGATTGGCAATACTGGGGCGGCCACATCGGCGCGAGAGATGATTGGAAGGCTCCTTGGGACGACAAGTGGAGCGGCATGATCTGGGACAAGGAACGCTTTCCCGATCCCGTCGCGCTGACGAAAACGCTACACGACGAGCTGCATGTGAAGCTCATGAACTCGATCTGGCCGTCCATCGGAAACGGCACCGAGCTGGCGCACGAACTCGACGCGAAAGGGTTGCGCTTCGAGCCGCTGCACTGGATCACGAAGCAGGCACGCATCTACGATGCGTTCAGCGCCGAGGGCCGTGAGATTTATTTCAAGCACGTCAAAAAAGGTCTGCTCGATGTCGGCGTGGACGCGCTCTGGATGGACGGCACCGAGGTCGAGGTGGGCAGTGCCTGCCACGACGCGGCCAAGGTCGAGGCGGATATTAAAAGCCTCGGGAAAAACGCTCTGGGTGACTTCACCCGCTACCTGAATCCTTACAGTCTGGAAACTACCAAGGGCGTCTATGAGGGCCAGCGAGCGAACGGCAACAAGCGCGTGCTCACCCTCACGCGTTCGTCGTGGGCGGGCCAGCAGCGCTACGCGGCGCTCCCGTGGTCGGGCGATACCACTTCAAGCTGGCAGACATTTCGCGATCAAATTGCTGGCGGCATCAACGTCGCATTCGCGGGTCACCCGTATTGGACTCAGGACACGGGCGGCTTTTTCGTCCCGGGCAACTGGCGCAAAGGCCGCGAAACCACGCCTGAATACAACGAACTCTTCGCCCGCTGGAACCAGTTCGGCGCGTTCAACCCGATCTACCGCATCCACGGCGCCGACATCGAGCGCGAGCCGTATGTTTTCAAGGACGCCGACCCGGAGGTCTTCCAGTCGCTCATCGCCACCAATCATCTGCGCTACCGCCTGCTGCCCTACATTTACAGCCTCGCCTGGATGAGCACCGCGCAGGATTACACCATGATGCGCGGTCTGCCGATGGACTTTCCAGATGACAAAGCGGCGCGCAAGCTCGACGACGAGTTCATGTTTGGTCCTGCCTTTCTCGTGCATCCGGTGACGCGCGCAATGGTTCGCGTGCCGACTCCTCCGCCGGGCACAATTCCAGCCGCAGTCTTTCGTACGCCCGACGGCAAGCCCGGCATTGAGGTGCAATACTTCGAGGGCAGGAATTTTGAAAAACCCGCAGGCAAGATCATCGAGGCGAAAGTGGATCACACCTGGCCCGGGCCGCCGCTGGCCGAACCGCCCGCCGGACTGAAAAGCTGCGACAATTTCTCCGCTCGTTGGGAGGCGACCATCACCATGCCGGAGGATGGCGAATACGAGATCGGCGCGGAGGGCGACGATGGCGTGCGAGTGTGGCTCGACGGCAAGCTCACCGTGGACGATTGGGGCACGCATGCAATGCGGTGGAAAGGGCAGAAGCTCACATTTCGCAAAGGGCAGCAGGTCGCCCTAAAGATCGACTACAATCAAGGCAGCGGAGATCGCGGTTTGCGCCTCGGATGGCGGACACCAAGCGAACTAAAAGACCCGACGGGCAAGAAAGTGGCCGATGCGCAGGAAACCTACCTGCCATCGGGCGCGGACTGGTATGACTTCTGGACGAACGTGCGCCACCCCGGCGGCCAGACTGTGAAGCAATCAGTGCCGCTCGACCGGATGCCGTTGTTCGTCCGAGCCGGTTCCATCGTGCCCTTTGGCCCTGTCGTGCAATACGCCACAGAAAAGCCGGACGCTCCTTATGAAGTGCGGGTGTATCCCGGTGCTAACGCAACGTTCACCCTCTACGAGGACGACAACGAAACCTACGACTATGAGAAGGGGCGTCGCGACACCTGCACACTCTCGTGGAATGATGCGGAGCGCACCCTCACCATTGGAGAACGCAAGGGCTCTTTCCCCGGCATGATCTCCACGCGCACGCTGAACATCGTGCTAGCCGCGCCAGACCAGAACGCGGGCATTACCGCCGCTCCGCAGGCTGTGAAATCCATCACTTACACAGGCAAGCCGATCGCGGTGAAATTCTGAGTTCCGGCAAACCGAAAGCCCGTGATACGAACTCCATTTTCGCCGTCGGCGTGCTGACCAGCTCGCTCGCCGTTGCTGAAGACAGCCAGCAAACTCTGGCGTCCGCCTCCCTCTTGGCGGGGCGCAGTTTGAAACTGGAGTGGAATCGAAGTCGCGGCTGATGGCGCGACGCTGAAGGTTCCCGGTGAGGCAGTTTTCACGGTGCATGCCGTTTGAAAAATGTTCCTGGCGAGGCGCCCGCCAGATGATGGGCGCGTGCAGGAACTGAAACTAACCGGACTCTCCGACAATGGCCGGGATCTAAGTGTGCAAATTCCAGAGCTTAAAAATGGGGCGGTTGTCCGCACCGAGGAAAGCAAATGAAGCGGCCAGTGAGCGGGGTTAGAATAGATTCGCCAGCGCCTTTGGCAACGGCGAGGTGAAGTGCATTTCCTTGCCTGTAACGGGGTGGGGGAAACGCAGCGAGGTGGCGTGGAGTCCGAGTCGTTTCGCGGGATCGCTGACGGCTCCATATTTGTTGTCGCCGATGATCGGATGCCCGGCGTCGGAAAGATGGACGCGAATCTGGTGGCGGCGTCCGGTGCCGAGGGTGAGTTCGACCAAAGTCCGCCAGGTCGTGCGGGCGAGCACGCGAAAATGCGTGACCGCATAGCGCGTGACATCGCTCTCCGGCGCGCTGTGGACCTTGTAGGGATTCGTCTCGTCGAGATGGCTGTCGAACGTGCCAGAGTCGAGTTTCATGCGATTCTCGGCGACGGCCTCGTATTTTTTTTCGGCCTGATCCCAGTTGGATTGCAATGTCTCCTTGGCCTGCGGCGTCTTGGCGAAAATCATCAGGCCCGAAGTCTCGCGGTCGAGTCGATGAACAATCCAGACGCGTTCCTTCGCCTTCGCTTGCCCTTGGCGGAGATACTCGGTGAGCTGAAAGTAAGCCGTTTTTTCCGGTTCCGCCTCGCTGGCGATGCTCAGGAGATTGGACGGTTTGTCGATCACGAGAATGTGCGCGTCCTCGAAGTAAATCTTGATGCCCGCACCGACGGTCGTCTTCGGAATAGCAAACCGATCTCCGCGAATGCCGACGACATCGCCGGGCTTGAGAGCGTGATCAAACTGGCTGATCGGCCGGTCATTCACGATCACGGCTTGATGCTTCAGCCACGTGCGGATTTGCTTCTTTTTTTCCGCCGGCCAGGCTTCAAACAAACTGGCCAGAAGCGGGCCGGGCTGGGCAACGGTAAACGGGGCGGGCATGGGCCGCTAGATTCCCAGACTCCAGGAGAGCAGGCGATAAGAATCGGACCAAACTCCGGCCTTGGTGCAGTGCATGACGACCACGATGGAATCGCGCAGCGCACTGCGTCCACTGGAGGCGAGGCAGAAGCCGGCGAGTTCGGTGTAACCCGTTTTCAGCCCGTTGCAGAGCGGGTAGGTGACGAGGAGTTTGTTGGTGTTTCTGTAAGTAACAATGCCGCGTCCGGGGCGTCGGAAATCGAGCGTTTTCATCGAGGTGATACGCCGGACCACGGGGTTGCTGTAGGCGGTGCGGGCGATGATCGCGATGTCGCGGGCGCAGGAATACTGGCCCTCGGCAGGGAGTCCGTTGGGGTTCAGAAAATGGGAATTAACCGCGCCGAGTTCGCGGGCGAGCTGGTTCATTTTTACCGCAAACGCCGGGAGCGAACCCGCGTTGTCACGAGCTAGGGCGCGGGCGCAATCGTTGCCGCTGTGGACGAGCAGCGCCTCGAGCAATGCCATGCGCGTGTAGGTTTCCCCGGCTTGCAGATAGACCTTGCTCGGCTCGCAAAGGGTGTCCGTTTCCTGAATCGTGACCGTGCGCGAAAGGTCGCCATCGCGGATGATAACGAGCGCGGTGAGCAGTTTTTGCATGCTCGCGGCGGGTTGGTGAAAGGTGGAGTTTTTCTCGTAAAGAATCGTCCCGGTGCGGGCGTCGATCACCAGCGCGCTGCGGGCGGAAACCTTCGGGGCGTTGTCGCGGGTGTTGGTCGCGGAAAATGAGCGCAGCGGCACCGAGGTCAGCTCCGCCTGCGTCTGGCCGGTGGCCGACCACAGAATGGCGAGGGCGATGAAAGTGCGAAAAAGCCGGACAAGCATGATAATCGGCGGGACTCTGCGGAAGGTTGGGCCCGCTGTCAATGCGCAGGGCTGGAGAAGTCGCAAAAACCCGCCTGAATCAGGCCGCGGCCACCTTGCCAAGAGTGCGAATGAGGTTAATTTGATTTCCATTATGCCAGACCGATTGCAAAAGCCGTTGGTTCCCATGCCGGGCGGCCCAAATCATCCCTCCGACCAAGGCCCGAAATCGCCGACCGCGCCGCGTCCCGACACTCAGGAGTTGCTCAAGCGCATGCGCAAAGTGGACCCCGAGCAATCGAAGCGTTACCGCCAGCGCACCGGGCAATAAATGTCTGACTCCGCCCAGTTTTCCGGTAGCGGCATTTCGGGCGATTTCCCGGAGGTGTTGCAGCGTTATGGAGTCACGTCGCTGCCCTCACTTTCGTTGCATGGAAAAGAATTTACCCAGACGCAGGCTACGACCATTCTCGCCATCAAATACGCGGGCGGCGTCCTTATCGCCGGTGATCGCCGCGCGACTGCCGGAAATGTGGTCGTCTATGATCGCGCCGATAAGGTTCTGGAGATCGACCGTTTCTCCGTCATGGCCATCGCGGGTGTCCCGGCGACGGCTTGGGAAATGGCGCGGGTGCTGGAGCATTCGTTTCACTTCTATCGGCGCACGCAGCTTCAGGAAATGAGCGTCGATGGCAAGGTCCGCACGCTCTCGAAATTGCTCCGCGACAACCTCGGGCTCGCTCTGCAAGGCGTCGGCGTCGTGGTGCCGATTTTCGCCGTCTATGATAAGGATGCAACTCCGGGCGAGCGCCTCTATTTTTACGACGTGATGGGTGCGCAATTCGAGGTCGCCGATTTTGCGGTCAGCGGCTCGGGGTCACCCGCCGTTCGTGCCGTGCTGAATTACGAGAATCGCTGGGGCAAAAAACCGCTCGCCGACCGCAACGAAAAGGAAGCGATCTCACTGGCCCTCCGCGCCTTGGAAACGGCCGCCGAAACGGACACTGCGACCGGTGGATTCGACCGGCGTGCGAACATTCTGCCCATTCTAAAAACCGTCACCAAACTCGGCGTGCAGACGGTCGCTGATAACGTTCTAACTCCGCTCTACAAGAAAGGCCTCGCATGACGGACGAGCCCTACCGTTACGTCGAGGCGATGGCGAATCGCCGTGAGTACGTTGAAACTCAACTCGTCGCCGCCAGCCCGGTCGTGGCCCTGAATTACAACGGCGGAATCCTCTTTCTAACCATTGCGCCGGAGCCGCAGAAAATCTTCGAGATCTACGACCGCATCGCCCTCGGAGCGATGGGGCATCCGGGCGATGTCGAACGGCTGCGGATGACGGCCATTGAAATCGCCAGCGCGGAGGGATTTACGCGTTCGCCGGCGGATGTGTCGCTGCGGCGACTTGCGAATTTTTCCTTCAGTCCGCTGCTAAAAAACACCTTCGAGCAGGTCTATGGCTCGGTCTTCATCGTGCGCCTGCTTTTCGCGGAGTTAGGTGCGACTTCGAAGACGGATTTGTTTGTCCGAGTGGACTTCGATGGAACTCTGCAAACCGGCGGCGGCGCAACGAGGAAATCCTTCGGAGTATTAGGCGGAACCACGACGGCAGAGCAGGCGATGAATCAGTTTCTCCTAACCAAAGCGAAGCCCAATCTAACCTTGGACGCCGCCCTGCAAATCGCCCTCCTCACCTGGGCTGTTGGAAGCCAGGTCGAGCCCGTTGATTCACCAGACGAGGGGAAACTGACCGAGATCCTCCGCGACGCGCTGTCCTCGAAAGTGGTCGAGGCCGCCGTTCTCGATAGAAACACTGGCAGCAAGGTGAGCTATCGGACTTTAAATGAAATGGAACTCCGCAAAACCGTGAACCGGATCACCCGAGAGCGTTGAATAAACCCCTGACTCGACGCGTCGTAAATTCTCGCATGAAAAAATATCTCCCTCTCTTGCTGCTCCCGTTTTTTTCCGTCAGTTGCCTGGCAGACGAGCAGACGCGCCAGGTGCAGGCGGCCTTGAGCGAGGCGGGTTTCTATTATGGCACTGCCGACGGCCAGATGGGCGAGGAGACGCGCGCCGCGCTGCGTCGGTTTCAGATTCGCAATGGGCTCGACGTGAGCGGCTCGATGACGCCTGAGACCCTGGCAGCGCTTAAGTTAAAGAAAAAAGAAACCCGCAGCGTCGCCTCCGAGGACGAGGCGCAGGTCGCGGCCACGGCGAAAAATCCCGATGCTTTTCTTGCGCCACAAAGCCGCCGTCCGGCTCCCACTCCGCCGCCCCGCTCACCGGTGCGCGAGTCTTTTGCCGACACCGATCTGGCGGAATCCACGTCGCGGGATCAATCCGCGACCCTGCTCAACGCCCAGCGCAAGCTCCTGCAACTCGGCTATTACAAATCCGCCCCAAATGGATTGTCCGGACCTGAGACGGAGACGGCGCTGCTCCGTTTCCAGCACGCGATGCATCTGCGGCTTACCGGCACGCTCGACTCCGACACGCGCGAGGCGCTCTTCGACACGCCGCCGCCGGTGCCGACAAAACCGTTTCGTGCGTCGAAAAATCGTCCGCCGGGCACGGTTTTACGCGGAGTCTGGGTGCAGTGATTTCCTTTCGCATTCGAGTTCGATCCTGATCTATAAACGCGGCGTGAAAATCGCGTTTTACTCGTATGCCTTTTACCCGTTGGTCGGCGGCATCGAATCTGTCTCGATGGTTCTGGCGACGGAATTTGCCCGGCTCGGGCACGAGGTTCGGGTGATCACGACGACGCCGGCGGCGGTCGAGTTGGATTCAAATCTGCCGTTTCCAGTGCTGCGGAATCCCTCGCGAAATGAACTCAGCGCCACGATTCGCTGGAGCGACGTTTACTTTCAAAACAACATCAGCCTGCCCGCGCTCTGGCCCGCACTCGTTTTCCACAAACCTTGGGTCGTGGCGCATCAGACCTGGCTGCGAGCGGTTGATGGACACGTCGATCTGGCGGCGCGGCTCAAGCTGATAACCACCCGACTCGCCTCGGCCTCGGTCTCGATCAGCCAGGCGATGGCGGATCAATTTTCGACGAAACAGGAACTGATCGGAAACTCCTACGACGCCACGGTTTTTCGCGAGATCAGCGGCATTTCGCGAGATCGGGATTTCATTTTTGTGGGCCGCCTGGTCTCGGACAAAGGCGTCGATACGCTGCTCGATGCGTTTGCGTTGCACGTCCAAAAACATCCGGAGTCGCATTTGACTGTCGTCGGCGGCGGCGATGACGAGCCGGTTTTGCGCGAACAAACCACGCGGCTGGGACTTCAGGAACGCGTCGAGTTTGCCGGCGTGAAACGCGGCGAGGAATTGACCCGGCTGCTGAACCAGCATCGCGTGCTCGTCGTCCCATCGCGCTGGGAGGAGCCGTATGGAATCGTCGCTCTGGAGGGGCTGGCCTGTGGTTGTTTGGTTGTCGGATCGGAGCGCGGCGGGCTCAAAGACGCGATCGGACCGGGTGGCCTGACGTTTCCCAATGGCGACGTGGCCGCGCTGGCGGCGGCGTTGGAGAAATCGCTGGTCACGACCCGCGACGAGGCTGCGGTGCGGGCGCACTTGGAGCGCCAGTCGCCCGCCTCGGTGGCGCAGGCGTATCTCGAAATCTTCCAACGGGTTGCCCGCCAGTCGTAATCGTTTATGTTACGCGCCGCCCAAAAACCGGCGGACATTTTTCCATGAGCAAATCCAAAAAAACTACTGGTCATTGTTTCCTCGTCGGCGCCGGACCGGGCGATCTGGGGCTGGTGACATTGCGAGCGAAGGAGGCGGTCGAACTCGGCGATGTGCTGATTTACGACTACCTCTGCAACCCGGCGATGCTCCTTTGGGCGAAGCCGGACGCGGAGAAAATCTACGTCGGCAAAAAAGCCGGAGCGCACACGCTGACTCAGGATGAAATCAATGAATTGCTCGTCAAAAAGACGGCGGCCGGACTGCAAGTAGTGCGGTTGAAGGGTGGCGATCCTTTCATTTTTGGCCGGGGAGGGGAGGAGGCGCTGGCGCTGGCCGGTGCGAAATTGTCCTTCGAGATCGTGCCCGGAGTCAGCTCGGCGATCGCCGCACCAGCTTACGCAGGCATCCCGCTGACACATCGCGGACTGGCCACGCAGGTGACGTTTTTTACGGGTCACGAGGACCCGGCGAAAACGGAGTCGAGTCTGGACTTTATGGAACTCGCCCGGCTGAAAGGGACCAAAGTCATGCTCATGGGAGTCGAACGGCTCAGCATTATCACAGGGAAATTTCTCGAAAATGGCGCGTCGCCAGAGACTCCAGTGACGCTGATTCGCTGGGGCACGACGCCGCGCCAGGAGACGCTTTCCGGCACTTTGGCCGACATCGCGGAACTGGCGGAAAAGGCGAATTTCCAGGCTCCGGCGGTCGCTGTTTTTGGCGAAGTCGCGAAACTGCGAAACGAGTTGCAGTGGTATGACAACCGCCCGCTTTACGGCAAGCGCATCGTCGTCACCCGCAGTCGCAAACAGGCCGGAGTCCTCACGAAAAGCCTCACCGACCTCGGCGCTGACGTCATCGAAATCCCCACAATTCGCACGGAGCCGCCGACGAATCTCCGGGAGTTTGCCGAGATGGTTCGCGACGCGCACACTTACGACTGGCTGATTTTCACGAGTCCGAACGCAGTCGAGGCGTTCTTTGAAATGTTTTACCGCATCTATCGGGATGCCCGGGAAATCGGCGGCACGCGCATTGCGGCGGTCGGCCCGGCCACGGCCAAAAAAATCACCGAATATCACCTCAAAGTGGACGTGCAACCGGATGAATTTGTCCCGGAAGCCATCGTTGATGCCCTGCGGAAAGAGGGCGACATCGAAAATTTGCGCGTCCTCATTCCACGAGCCGAAGTGACCCGGGAAATCCTGGCCACCATGCTGACCAAGCTCGGCGCGATCGTGGACGAGACCATCGCCTACCGGACCGTTCCGGAAACGGAGGACACCTCGGGTGCGCTGGCGAGGTTCGATGCGGGGGAGGCGGATTTGATCACCTTCACCAGTTCCTCGACCGTGGAAAACTTCCTCGCGCTGCGTCCGAAGCTTCCCAAGACTCTCAAAACTGCAAGCATCGGGCCGCAGACCACGCAAACTTTGCGAAAAGCGGGGATCGTTCCAGACATGGAGGCGGTGAAGCACGACGTGCCGGGTTTGGTCACCGTCATCCTGCGAGAGCTGGGCCAGGCGCGTTCTTCTCGATAGGAGTTTAATAATTATCGTCAAATCTGCCGAGTTGGCCCGAAAACGGCTAATACTAGAGGGCATGGTCGGCGATGACATTATCAGCTCACAAAAAAACACCCCCTCGAACTCCGAAAACGACGTCGTGATCAACGTTCCCTTTCCCTACACCCCGGAAACGGACGAACCAGTCGCGCCAACTTCGGAACCAACCCTGAAAATCGATTACACCGCGATTGAGATTCCGCCGCCGAAGAAAACGATCCCGGTTCGCCGCACGGCGCAGCAAACCCGGCTCGTGCGCCTCGAAAACAGCCTGAACGCCGACATTTCCAAACCGCCGGAAATCATTCCATCTCCGATCAAAAAAACGCCGCACGCACCGGAGCCGGAGCCGAGTGGAGATATTTCCGAGACGATTCATAAACTGGTAAAAAGCGTGGGATCGATCAGCCTCGCGACCCAGGAAAACCAGCGTCAATACGCCGCCATTGCCACTTCGCTGGAGAAACAATCAGGGGCGCTGCCGAAACTGGAGGCGCTCCAAAAACACCTCGACCACAGTCACAAAGTCGAGACGGCCAACCAGCGTCTTTTCGACGTAATGCACAGCGAGTTGAAGGGGTACAAGGACAATTTCCTCTTCGACGCCCTGCAAAAACCCGTCATTCGCGACCTGCTTGCGCTCTTCGACGACCTCTGCGGGCAAGGTCGGCGCATCGGGCGTTTTCTAAAGGAGAATGCGATGGAACCCGACTCAGCGGTGAACTGGAGCACCGAGTTGCAGTCGTCCCAGGACAACATCAACAACACCGTTTTCTTCATCATCGAAGTCCTTAATCGTCTCGACGTCATCATGATGGAGGGCGACAACACCGTCCTCGACCTGAAGCTGCACAAGGTCGTCGGCGTCGAGCCCACGAGCGATCTGGCGGAGAAAAATCAGGTCGTCCGCGTCGTGCGCCCCGGTTTCATCTGGAAAGATCGCGTTTTGCGCCCGACTGAGGTCATTATCAAAAAATACACCGCGCCGGAAGCCGACGTCGCCTAAATCCTTTCTTCAATACCTTAAAACCACACGAGTATGTCTGACACACGCAAAGCAGTAGGAATCGATTTGGGCACCACCTTTTCGGCCATCGCCCACATCGACGCCTACGGAAAACCGCAAATCATTCCCAATGCCGAGAGCGAACGCATCACGCCATCGGTGATTCTTTTCGACGGCAGTAACGCCATTGTCGGCACGCTGGCCAAGCAAAATTCCGTCGCCGAGCCGGAGAAAATCGTCGATTTCGTCAAACGCGAAATGGGCAAAAGCAAGACCGCCTTTCATCGCGAATTCGACGGGCGCACCTTCTCCGCCGAGGAACTTTCCGCGCTGATTCTCAAGAAACTCAAGATCGACGCGGAGAAATATCTCGGCGAATCCGTCACCGACGCCGTGATCACGGTCCCGGCCTATTTCAACGACGCCGAACGTCTCGCCACGATTCACGCGGGCCAGCTTGCGGGTTTCAACGTCCTGCAAATCATCAACGAGCCGACTGCCGGTTCGCTCGCCTACGGCCTCGACAAACTGGACGAGGACCAGACCGTTTTCGTCTTCGATTTGGGCGGGGGCACCTTCGACGTCACGATCATGCGGATCGAAAATCATCACATCCAGATGATCGCCACCAACGGCGACCACCGTCTCGGCGGCAAGGATTGGGACGACATCATTGTCAATCTGGTCGCGGACGAGTTTGATCGCGTTCACGGGGAAAATCCGCTGCTCGACTTGCAGAGTTATCAGGATCTCCAAAGCCGCGCGCTCGCCGCCAAAATCCAGCTTTCCAGCCGTCAGCGCACGGCGCTCGTTCACAGTTACAACGGCAAAAGCGTTAAGATCGAGCTCACCCGTCAGGACTTTGAAAACCTTTCCGGCCACCTCATCGAGAAGTGCAAATCCATCTGCGAAATCGTCATGCAGGAAGCCAAAATGAACTGGGGCCAAATCGACAAAGTCCTGCTCGTTGGCGGCATGACTCGCATGCCGATGGTCCGCGACATGATCGCCGCTCTCAGCAACGCCCCGACGGCCGACGAGGTCAGTCCCGACGAGGCCGTGTCCCTTGGCGCGGCGATTCAGGCGATTTTGCTCGTCCTCGGCGAAGAAGACACCTCCGGCCAGCACACGCTCCCGGCAGAAACGCGCCAGCAATTTTCCAATCGCGACGGCTCGCTCATCAAGGTCTCGAACATCACCTCGCACACCCTCGGAGTGGTCCTCTGGGACGACAATCGCATGGAGGAATACGTCTTCCCGATGATCAACAAAATGACCGCGATTCCGTGCGAATTGAAGAATTCCTTCGGCACCGCCACGGCCAACATGAAGAGCGTCGTCGTCCGCGTCGTCGAGGGCGAAAGCTCACTTCCCAGCGAATGCACGCCGCTCGGCACCGCCGCATTTGAGTTGCCTCCGTATCTGCCGAAAGGCTCGCCGGTGGAATTGACTTATCGCTACAACGCGAGCCAGATTCTCGAAGTCGTCGTGGATGGTTTTGGCAAGCAAAAGGTCATCGAGATTCAACGAAACATGGGGCTTTCCGAGGAGGAAATCG
Source organism: Chthoniobacterales bacterium (assembly GCA_039930045.1). Taxonomy (NCBI): domain Bacteria; kingdom Pseudomonadati; phylum Verrucomicrobiota; class Spartobacteria; order Chthoniobacterales; species Chthoniobacterales bacterium. Next base: position 35,356 of record JBDSQB010000015.1, read on the forward strand.
CCCAGGCCACAGCCAACATGTCGCTTATTCGCGTAGAATAAATCCACTCTTCGTCCCCCTTTAGAGTTTACCCATGTCGCTGCCGTCTCCACTCCCAGATGACCCCCGCAAATGGACTGGTTGGAAGAACTACAACTCGCAAAATTTCTACGAGCGTCTCTGCCTCAGCGTTGAGCAAAATCCGAGCAACGAGCTGATCGAGGATCACACCCGACAGCTCCTGGTCTGGTGGCAAAAGAAGCTCCCGCTGAAGAACCAGCCGAGCAATCCGCTCGCTCAGATCCTGCGCGACGGGCTCGATGTTGCCCCGAGTTTTCTGGCCGAGGCGCGCCTGGGACTTTGCAATCCAGTCACCCGCAAGACGATTGACGAGAGCCTTCTCGCCTCGGCGAAAACGTCGATGACGGCGGAGTTTCGCCGTGTGTTTTCCATCATCGCCGCCGGCAACGAACTGAGCGAGGACGGCGAGGCGAGTCTGCTGCGCTTCGGGCTGAAACATGGCTTTTCCGAAGAGGAAGTTGCCGCGTTGATCGGGGAGGAAATGGCCTCGCAAAACGTCACCCGCATCGTCCGGGAAGCCGCCCCGCCGCCGCCACAGGCGAGTTCCATTCCAATCTCCAGCGCCGCACCCGGTGGCAACGACCCGGTTGCCGAGTTTAAGCGTTTTCTAAAACTGAGCGGTCTCGACAGTGACAGCATGACGGACGATCAGCGCGACGCCCTCATCAACATGGCCGAAAACCTCGGTCTCAACGGCGGCGACGCCGAGGACATCGTGGACGATTACCTGGAGGAACTCGACTCGCAGCCGCAGAAGCCCGGTGCCACGGTGCCACCTCCGACGCCATTGCGCTCGCCCTCGCCCGCCCCCATCAAATCGAGTCCCGTCGCCAAACCGGGCGCGCCCGCCGCCGTCCGTCCGAATACCCCGCGCATCACCACCACCATTTCTCCGGCGGAAGAGCGCAGCAAATACCCGAATTTCACCAACACCCTCGGCCAGCAACTCCTCCTCGTCCCCTCCGGCACCTTCCTCATGGGCAGCACGGAACCCGACGCCGCGCCCAACGAAGGCCCGTGCAACAAGGTCACCGTGAGCCGCTTTTACATGAGCCGCCACCCAGCGACGTGCGCCGTTTACGAGCAATTCAGTCCGGCGCACCGGTCGAATCGCATCCCGCTCGCGGGGGATAATCACCCCGTGCTCTACGTCAGCAGCGCTGATGCGATCAAGTTTTGCCAGTGGCTCAGTCAAAAGGAACGCCGCAAGTATCGGCTGCCGACTGAGGCCGAATGGGAATACGCCGCGCGCGGCACCGACAATCGTATCTACCCTTGGGGCGACCATCTCAACAACCCAGGCGCGCTGGGCAATTTCGCGGACGCCAACACGAAGTTTTCCTGGAGCGACATGGAGGTGAACGACGGATTCGCCGAGACGTCGCCCGTCGGCCAATATCCGCGCGGAGCCAGCGCCTTCGGCATCGAAGACATGGCTGGGAACGTCTGGGAATGGTGCAACGACTACTTTGAAAACTACAAACCGAACGACCGCATAAATCCCAAGGGGCCGATGAACGGCACGAAACGCGTCTATCGCGGCGGAAGCTGGAAGTCGCGTTTCAGCAGCCTCCGGGCGACCAGCCGCAACTCGAACACGGTCGATTACCGCTGCAACGACCTCGGTTTCCGGATCGTCTGCGAGTGCGAGTAAAATTTCGCCCGCGTTTTCTGCACATTGCGCTTGCACGCCTTTCCGCGTTTCCCTAGTTTTCGCCAAGTCCCGATGTGCCGAAGAGGCCGCCGGGACTGTTTCGCGTTTTAGGACCGGGGACAGCAGCTCAACATTACTCTCTAACTCACATGGCAAATACAATTCTCGTCGGCGCTCAATGGGGCGACGAAGGCAAAGGCAAAATCATCGATTTCCTCACCGAGGACGCCGACATCGTCGTTCGCAGCCAGGGCGGCAACAACGCTGGCCACACCGTTGTCCTCGGCGAAACGAAATACATTCTCCACCTCATTCCCTCGGGTATCCTGCGCCGCGAAAAAGTCTGCGTCATCGGCAACGGCGTCGTCATCGATCCTGTTGCGCTCGTCAAGGAACTCGATGGACTCGCCGAAAAAGGCATGGCCGTCGATGGCAATCTCCTCATCAGCGACTGCGCCCACCTCGTTTTCCCGTATCACCGCCTTATCGACGAGCAGAGGGAAGTTTTGAAGGGCAAAAACAAAATCGGCACCACCAAGCGCGGCATCGGGCCGGCCTACGGTGACAAGGCCGCCCGCGTCGGACTCCGTATTTGCGATCTCATGCAGCCCGAGGTCTTTGCGGAAAAGCTGGCCCTCCGCATTGAGGAAAACAATCAGGTCCTCAAGGCACTCGGCGCGGCCACAGTCGAGTTCCAGTCGATTCTCGACACCTACCTCGCCGCCGCCGAGCGGTTGCGTCCGTTCGTCGCCAACACCGTCGTTTACCTCCACGAAGCCATTCGCGCGGGTAAAGACATCCTCTTCGAGGGCGCTCAGGGCACCTTCCTCGACCTCGACCACGGCACCTATCCCTACGTCACGAGTTCCAACACCACCGCTGGCGGCGCCTGCACCGGCTCCGGCGTGCCCCCGCATCGCATGGACCGCGTTTTCGGCGTCATGAAAGCCTACATGACCCGCGTCGGCGAAGGCCCATTTCCCTCGGAGTCGGCTGAAGTTTCCGATCTTCTCCACGGCATGGGCCGTGAATACGGCTCCACCACCGGACGCGCCCGCCGCTGCGGCTGGTTCGACGCCGTGGCCACGCGCTACGCCACCATGATCAACGGCATCGACGAACTCGCTGTCACCAATCTCGACGGCCTCGACACCGTCGAAACGCTCCATATTTGCTGCGGCTACCTCTACCAGGGCGAAATTCTCCAGGTGCCGCCCTCCGACGTTTTCCAATTGGGAATCTGCGAGCCCGTTTATGAATCCATGCCCGGCTGGAAATGCTCCACCGAGAACGTGAAATCCTTCGCCGAACTCCCCATCGAGGCGCAAAATTATCTTAACCGCATCGCCGAATTGACCGACGCCCGCCTCAGCATCGTCAGCGTCGGCCCGAGCCGCGCGCAGACGTTCGTGCTTTAGCGCGGTTTGTGGGGTGGTGTCGGGGATGGCGTCGGCGTCGCAGTAGCGATGGCGGTCGATTGGCTGTCCCCGGGCACTTCATTGTTGCCAACTGGACCGCCGTTGGCCGCGTCACCGGTGGTTTGCCCGCCCGCAAACTTTGGAGTGGGGGACGGATCGACCGCGAAGGCTGCTGATACGAATGAAAGTCCGATGGCAAGTGCGAGGAGCGTCTTCATATTCCTGAAACGATCTACCCGAGCCGCGCGGTCTTATCGATCGCACGGAGTTAAAGGAGGATTGCGTTTCCACGGCTGGGCTGGTTTAGTGTGCGCCCTATGGATTATCCGACGCCCTACCAGAAAAAAACCCTCTGGGCGGCCCTGACTGGACTCGCGATGTTATCCATCGGCGCGATGGTCGTTCTGGGAATCTGGGTCACGGGACGCACGCTTTCGTTTCTCCAGCCGCTGCTCTTTCCCGTCGCCGCCGCCGGAGTCATGGCCTATCTGCTCGACCCGGTGGTGGTGTGGATGGTGCGTCATCGGATTCCTCGTTTCCGGGCGGTGATAATGGTGTTTGCACTGGTGACGCTCGCGAGTGTGGCGATGCTCCTCTGGCTGGTGCCGACGATTTATTCGCAGACGATCCGCCTCGGTAGCGCAGTGCCCGTTTACGCCGCAAAAGCCCGCGTGATGCTCGATTACGAAATCAAACGCTACGGCAACAAGCTGCCAAACTTCGGCCCCTTCAAACGCGCTACTCCCGAGCCGACCCAATCCACTCCGACTTCGATCCCACTCACGCCATTGGCTCCGCTGGTGCCGCTGAATGTGGTGACGACGCCCCCGGCTCCCGATGAATTGGAAATCGAGGCGGCAAAAGATCCCTACAAAGTCCTTTTCGGCCCGAACGCCCAGGCATGGATTCAGCAGCAAGTGCCTGAGATTTCCGCGAAAGCCTGGAGCATCGTCAGGGGCAGCATTGGCGGTTTCGTGGGCATTTTTGGGTTCACCGTCGGGCTGTTCATCATCCCGGTTTACCTGTTTTTCTTTCTCGCGGAGACGGACAATATTGCGAAAAACTGGACCGGCTTCCTGCCGTTGCGCGACTCGAAGTTTAAGGACGAGGTGGTGATCGTCATCGGCCAGATCAACGACTACATCATCGCGTTTTTTCGAGGCCAGTTGCTGGTCAGCATCATCGACGGCCTGCTTGTCGGCACAGCACTGCTCCTCATGGGACTACCGTTTGCCTTGCTCATCGGGTTGATGGTCTGCTTCCTCTGCATCATCCCGTATCTCGGCGTGGTCATTTGCTGGATTCCGGCGGTGATCATTGCTGCGGTGGAGTTTAAGGACTGGCAGCATCCGCTCGCTGTGACTGCGATTTTTATCGCGGTACAACAGATCGAGGGCTTCTTTGTCGCGCCGAAAATCATCGGCAACTCCGTGGGCTTGCACCCGATGACGATCATCATCTCGGTCTTTGCCTGGAGCTTGCTGCTGGGCGGTTTGCTCGGCGCGCTGCTGGCGATTCCATTGACGGCCACGCTGAAGGTTTTGCTCAGCCGCTACGTCTGGCAGCGTCAAAGCGCCGAGGCCATTTTGCTCTTCACCGAGTAGCTCATGTCCGCCACCCCTCCAGACTCGCGCCGGGTCATTTCGTCCGGGGCCAGCAAACGCGAAATCATCCTCGCGGTGCTCGGAGCCTTGCTGGTGATCGCGCTCGTCGGTTTCGCCGTGATGAAGCTCGGCAACAACTCGAGTGAGACAGCCATCACGGGCCAGGTCGTGGCGAAAAAATTTGTACCGCGCCCCGAAACACAGGTGACCATCGGGGGCGGGGGAGTGCAGCGGAACGACCAGGCGGGGCTCTATTATCTGAGCGTGAAAGCCCGCGACACGCAGGAAATTTATAGCGTTCTCCTCAGCGAGGAAGATTATAACCGGGTGAAAATCGGCGACACCTATCAGATCCCGAAGGCGTCGCTGGTGCCTTAATTTTTAGTCTCGGCGTGACGAATCCGCTCGATGGCGGGCTTTTGCGTCAGATGCTCGTGAATCAAACGCAACTCGCGCGTGGTCAAAAGCCGGTAGCTGCCGGAAGGTAGCTCCCCAAGTCGAATCGGGCCGATTCGCGTGCGGCAAAGTCGCATCACTTCGTAGCCAATGGAGGCAAACATGAGACGAATCTGACGCTTCATGCCCTGTGCCAGGACCACACGCAGGTGGTGGGGTTTAACGATTTGCAGGCGCTCGATTTTGGCCCGACCCTGCTCGAGGACGATGCCTTTTATGAGCTTGGGAGTTAGATCTGAATCGTAAGGTTTGTCGAGGAGCACCTCGTATTCCTTTTCGATCTTGTGCCGGGGATGGGTCAGCTTCTGGGCGAGTTCGCCGTCGTTTGTGAGCAAAAGCAGTCCCTCGCTATCCATGTCGAGTCGGCCCACATGAAAAAGCCGGGGCCAGTTTCTCGGGAGTAAATCCTCGATCGTGCGACGGCCAAATTCATCGTCCATCGTCGTCACGTAGCCGCGCGGCTTGTTCAATAACACGTAAGTCGGCTGCTCAACGTGGACGAGTTTATTACCGACCTTGACGTGGTCTTCCGGCGCAACTTCCGTGGCGAGGGCCACGCAGACCCGGCCATTGATGGTTACTTTTCCCTCGCTGATGAGGGTTTCGCAGGAGCGGCGCGAGCCGAGTCCGGCTGACGCCAGAAAGCGGTTCAGGCGCATGGAACTCGAATGAAAATTAGGCCTCGGGCAAGGTCTTTGTCAGACCCATGACCTTGTCGCCATCTTTGAATTGACCGCGTTTTTTCAGCAGGTCAACGCGTTCGAAACGCTTGAGGACATTACGTTTTGCGGCAATTTTGCTGGCACCTTTGAGACTGCGATGTTGGGACATAAACTTGGTAGAGTGAGGTTTTCGAGGGGCGGGAAGTTAGACAGGTTTTGCCACCTCCGCAACTGGAAATTACCCATGGGAAAAGATAAATCCATGGCTCCACTTGCCCTCGCTGCAAGTCTCTGATAACCAGTGAGAAATGGTGAAGTTTCAGAAAATGAATGGCGCGGGCAACGATTTCGTGATGTTCGACAATCGCGACGGTGCGCTGCAACTCAGCGGCGGCCAGATCGCGCGCATTTGCGACCGGCATCGCGGCGTGGGAGCGGATGGAATTTTGCTGGTTGAACCCGCTCAAAACGGAGCCAATTTTCGGATGCGCTATTACAACAGCGACGGCGGCGAGGCCGAGATGTGCGGCAACGGCGCGCGCTGTTTTGCCCGGTTTGCGCATCAGATCTCGGGTTCGGCTCCGATGCTCACCTTTGAAACGCTGGCCGGCGTGATCGAAGCGCGGATCTCTGACGAACAGGTCACGCTCACTATGTCGTCGCCGCACGACCTGCGCCTGGATCGCAGCCTCCCGGTGGAAGACGAAACGGCGCAAATCCATTTCATCAACACAGGCGTGCCGCACGCGGTCGAGTTTGTGGACCATCTGGAGCGGGTCGATGTCGTCAAGCGTGGCGGTGCCCTGCGTTATCACCCTGCTTTCCAGCCTCGCGGGACGAACGCCAATTTCGTCAAAAAACTTTCCGATCACGTCATCGCCATTCGCACCTACGAACGCGGCGTGGAAGGCGAGACGCTTGCCTGCGGCACCGGCGTCGTCGCGTCCGCCCTGCTCCATGCGCTCGTCCATGGCATTGGAAGTCCGATCTCGGTCGAAGTCCGCGGTGGCGACACACTGGAAGTGGGATTTGTGCGGACCGGGGAGCACTTTGAAAATGTGACGCTGACCGGCCCGGCGGATTTCGTCTTCGAGGGCGAAATCGAAATCGGCGGTTGATCTTTTTCCTCTCAACCCCGAAAGAAAAGCATGTTTACAGGCACCTACACGGCACTCGTCTCCCCGTTTCGCGATGGGAAAATCGACGAGGCTGCATTTGAAGAATTGATCGAGGGCCAGATCGCTGGTGGCGTCGATGGCATTGTCCCGGTCGGCACCACCGGCGAGTCGCCCACGGTTGATCTCGACGAACACGTGCGCCTCATCGAACTCGCGGTTCGTTACGCCAAAGGCCGGGTGAAAGTCATCGCGGGCACGGGTTCCAACTCCACTTCCGAAGCCATCTGGCAATCAGAGCAAGCCGCCGACAAAGGTGCGGACGGGTTGCTCATCGTCAATCCCTATTACAACAAGCCATCGCAGGAAGGCCTCTTTCGCCATTACCAAGCCATCGCCCAAGCCGTACCGCTGCCGATCATGCTCTACAGCATTCCGGGTCGTACCGGAGGGGAAATCGCCATCGAAACGGTCGTCCGCCTCGCTGGAATTCCCAACATCGTCTCGCTCAAGGAAGCCGGCGGCAGCGTGGATCGCAGCAGCCAGCTTTGCATGGCCGTGCCCGAGGGTTTCACCATCCTTTCCGGCGACGACTCACTGACCCTTCCATTTCTCAGCGTCGGAGCTGTCGGCGTGGTCAGCGTCGCCTCCAACATCATCCCCGGAGAGGTGGCAAAAATGGTCGCCGCATATCGTGCCGGTCGCACTGCCGAGGCGCTCGCGCTCCATCGCTTCTACGCGCCGCTTTTCAAAAACCTCTTCATCGAGCCCAATCCGGTTCCGACCAAGACCGCCCTGCAATGGATGGGAAAAATGACCGCCGAAGTGCGCCTGCCGCTTTGCGAAATGGCTCCTGCGACGGCCAAAGTTCTCCGCGACACGCTCGAAAAACTCCAGCTCGTTTCCTAAATGCAGCCGCTTCGACTCCTCATCAACGGCGCCCGTGGCCGCATGGGCCGCGCCATCATCGGCTGCGCCGAAACCGATCCCTCCGTTGAAGTCAGCGGCGAGGCCGAATCAGACGCGGAACTCGTTGCATCGCTCCCTCACTCGGATGCGGTCATCGATTTTTCCCACGCCGACGTCACCGTTCGAGTGCTTGAACGCTGCGTGGACGCGGAAAAAATCCTCATCATCGGCACCACCGGCCAATCTGAAGCCGTCCGCGCGCAGATCGCCGAGGCCGGAAAAATCATTCCCATCGTCTTCGCGCCCAATTACAGCGTCGGCGTGAACACCCTCTTCTGGCTCACCCGCAAAGCTGCGGAAATTCTTGGACCCGAGTTCGATCTCGAGGTCGTCGAGATGCATCATCGACTCAAAAAAGACGCGCCCAGCGGCACCGCGCGCGGACTCGCCGAGATACTGACCGAAGTCCGGAACCTGCAATACGCCAGCGACATTCGCCACGGACGCGAAGGCATGGTCGGTGAGCGGACTGCCAATGAAATCGGGATGCACGCCATTCGCGGCGGCGACGTCGTGGGCGATCACACCGTCATTTTTGCCAATGTCGGCGAACGCGTCGAACTCACGCACAAAGCCTCCAGCCGCGACACGTTTGCCAAAGGCTCCATCCACGCTGCAAAATGGGCGAGCCGCCAGCCGCCCGGGCTTTACACCATGCAGCACGTCCTCGGATTGGAGTAGCCGACATGCGCACGGGCATCGCCTTGGGCACCAATCTGGGCGACCGTCTGGCCAATTTGCGCCTGGGTCGCGACGCTGTTCTGGCCCAGCCCGGCATCAGCGGCCCCGCTCTTTTTTCCGGTGTTTATGAAACCGCCCCAGTCGATTGCGCACCGGGCACGCCCTCCTATCTCAACGCCGTCATGGAAGTCGAATACCACGGCCATGTCGCCGCACTGCTCGACGCCTTGCAAGCCATCGAGCGCCAGATGGGACGCCCCGACAAACGCCCGCGCAACGCCTCGCGTCCCATCGACCTCGACATCCTTTATTGCGGAAATCTCACCTTGAACAACGAGGAAGTCATCATCCCGCATCCGCGTCTGCACCAGCGGAGGTTCGTGCTGGAACCACTCGCAGAGATCGCTCCTGAAAAAATTCTACCGGGGAAAAATGTGAGCATCGCCGACTTGCTAACTTCGCTGCCACCGGACACCGAGATTCACTCATTGGGAGTCAGGTTATGATCGTCTCCGCTCCGAGTTTGATAGAAATGAAGCGGGCCGGACATCGCATTTCGGCGCTCACCGCCTACGATTTTCCCACTGCCAAACTACTCGATGAAGCCGGCATCGACCTCTTGTTAGTAGGCGATTCGTTAGGAATGGTCGTATTAGGAATGCCCGACACCACGGAAGTCACGCTCGCTGACATCATTCACCACACACGCCCCGTCGCCCGTGCTGCCCAACGCGCTCTGGTGGTCGCCGATCTCCCTTTCGGCTCCTACGATTCACCGGAGATGGCCATGGAATCCGCCCGCCAGTTGATCGAAGCCGGCGCGAAAGCAGTCAAACTCGAGGGCGCTCACATCGCGGAAATCTACGCTCTCACCCGACACGGAATCCCCACCATCGCGCACCTCGGAATGCTCCCGCAGCACGTGCGCGAGGAGGGCGGCTACAAGATCAAGGGCAAGTCGGAGGCCGACGCGGCTCGATTGTTAGAAGAGGCGCTCGCCGTCGAAAAAGCCGGGGCGAGCGCCATTGTATTGGAACTCATCGTGCCCGATGTCGCGCGGCTCATCAGCCAGGCCGTGGCCATTCCCACCATCGGCATCGGCGCTGGAAAAGAATGCGACGGACAGATTCTGGTCACGCACGATTTGATCGGATTTTTCCCGTGGTTCACGCCCAAGTTTGCCACCGTGCGAGCCGACGTGGCCGGTCAGATCAGCCAGGCCGCGAGGGATTTTCTGGCGGCTCTCGCGGAAGAGAAATGAGCGACGTCATTTTTCTCTATCACCTGCTCGTGGTGTTAGTACTAGTGACGATCCTCATCAATTTCCTGCTCAATCAACTGGCCGTTCCCCGGCTGACGGGTGGAAAAACACATCCGGCTCAAAGTCCGCTCGTGTCCATTCTGGTTCCCGCGCGCAACGAGGAGGCGGGCATCGCACGCTGCCTAAGTTCGCTTCAAACCCAAGATTATCCTAACTACGAAATCCTCCTGCTCGACGATCAATCCAGCGACCGCACCGCAGAAATCGCAGGCGAGTTAGGTTTCATTCCCGGCGAGGGAAAATGTCGGATTCTCTCGGGTCAGCCGCTCCCCGCTGGCTGGGTCGGAAAACCATGGGCGTGCCATCAACTTTCCCAGGCTGCGCGTGGTGAATATCTGCTCTTCACCGACGCGGATACTCACCATTCGCCACAGGCGCTCGGTGCCGTCATGGCGGAGGCATTTGAGTCCAAGTCCGATCTGCTCACCTTGTGGCCCGCGCAGGAAACGAAAACCTGGAGCGAAAAGCTGGTCATCCCTATTCTCTTCGTGGCTGCGGCGGGAATGCTGCCTCACTGGCTGCTAGTAATAGCGCAGAAAAATTCCTCCATTCGCCAGCGTCTCTCTGCCAGGCAATGGCGCATGTTAGGAGTCGCCAACGGCCAATATGTCCTCTTCACCCGTCGAGCTTATGATCAGATCGGCGGCCACGAGGCGGTAAAAAACCACATGGTGGAAGATGTGGCTCTCGGTCGTCTCGTCGCCAGTAAAACGCACGAGGGAATGATCCTGCGAAATTGCGATGGCGGCGCTGTGGTTAGCACGCGGATGTATCAATCGTTCGACCAGCTCTGGGAAGGTTTCAGCAAAAATGCATGGCCCATTTTCGAGGGAGATTTCCGGCTCTTCTGTATCGGAAATGTAGGGATGATTCTAGTCTTCGTCGGCCCCTTTCTTTTCCTCCCTTTCTCCAGCGTTTCGTGGCTGATGCTTCTCTTCCAAATCGGGCTGATCGCCTTCATTCGCATCGTCATCACACTGCGCTACCAGTCGAGCTGGCACAGCGCAGTGCTGCATCCAGTAGCCTTTCTTCTAGCCACCGCGATTTCCATCAACAGCCACCGCCAAAATAGGAAACAGGGACTCACTTGGAAAGGTAGAACCTACCAAGTGAATTAACTATTTCTCCCAGATGAAATGCTCCAGTCGCAGGCGCTTGATGCGTTCCGTTGCCTCGCCGGAACGCGGGCCTTTGGCATCGGCGAGCTTGCGGTAAATGGCGATGGCCGCCTCCCATTGTTCATCGGATTCGAGGCTCTCCGCCGCGTCAAATCCAGCACGATAAAACCAGTAGTAATCGGGAGTTTCATTCGTATCAGCGGGCAGCGCGAGGGCGTCGTAGTAGGCGGCCAGCATCTCGTCCTTCTTGCCCAGCCATTCGAGACCCTTGCCCTTCTTGTAGAGCGCCAGATTTTTCCAGTAGCGCGAGACATTGGGAAGTGTGGCCAGTTGATTGAAAGTCTCGACAGAAACGGCAATTTTCTTTGGATCGCTGCTGCCCTGCAAGTAGAGCGTCTCAGCCTTGGCCGCCAAAGTGGAAGCTAACAAATCGGGAGGCAAAGTCTGGCTGAGCAAGTCGTCATACAAGACAATCGCCTCGTCGTAAGCGGCGCTGCTTTTCTTAACCGTAGCCTGCTCAAAACGCGCATAAGTCTGGAGCGCACCCTTCATGTGCACGACTTGCTCGAAGAGAGAAATGGCACCATCGACGGCGCTTGGATTCATCGTGCGAATGGCCGATTGACCGGCGAGAAAACGTGCCTGCTCCAGCAACGGCGAGTCGGGGAATTTCGTCGAAATCAATTCGAATTGCGTGCCTGCTGTTGTGTAATCCTTCTCGGCAAACTGGGCTTCACCTAACTTAAATCGCACGTCCGCCTCGAAGATCGAGTTGGGATACTCCTTGAGAAAAGTCTCGCACTCCTCGATCTGTTTTTTGACGTCGATTTGCTGGACAAATTTTAGATAAGCAGCGCGCTCCGCCGTCTCTGGTGCAGGATGCGATTGCGAGACGAGAACAAGCTGTTGCTCCGCTTCGGCGGGAGCGCTTTGCGTGGAGATTTCAGCCAGGGCGAGGTGTGCGTCTGGAATACGCGGATGCTCCGGGAAGTCGCGAATGAACAAGTTTAAAGTGCTTTGTGCCTTCTCCATTTCGTGGGTGCGGGCTTGGAAAAATCCTTCCTCCATCAGAAGGTCGCGGCGCAGGTTGCTCTCTGGAAAAAGACTGCTGAAATTCTGGTAAGCCGTGAGAAACTCCTTGAAGTTAGAATCTCTCAACCAGCAAAGGGCGCTGTTGTAGAGAAGGTTCTGCGCGGAGTTGTTTAGGAGTTCCGAGGCTTTCTGAAAATGCGAGGCTGCCTGCGCGAAATGATTGTTGGCAAAAAGGGCACGAGCCAGAGTCGCATGTAACTCGCCCGTGGTTGTCGGCAGCGAGGACAAGGCGAGTCCCTCGTTCAGGCGACGCACACTTTCCTGGAGTTTGTTTTCGGAGATGAGTTGTTCGCCATACTTCAGCAAGACGCTGGCCCGAAGCGGATGAGTCGGAAACTTGTCCAGCCAACTGGAAAGAGTTGCGAGAGCGGTATCGGAGCCTTTGTCGCGCAGATCGAACTGGGATTGATAGTAGATAGCCAAAGCCTGGCGCGCCGGATTGGTGGCATCGCGGCTCCAGTGACGCAGTGGGTTTTGCGATGGGTTACTTTGCTTTTGATAGATTGTGTTGAGTTCGACAAATATCTCGGGAAGCTGCTCTTGGCACGGACGTTCCTCGATAAATTTCTCCAACAAATCACCGGCGTCATCGAGGTGATTTTGCTCCGCGAGGGCGCGCGCCAGGCCCAAATGTATCGTTGCGTATTGGGAGGAGGCGAGTCCTGCTGGATTGTCTAGCAATGAGCGGAAATGGCGCTCGGCATTGGGGTAATCCTTGGTTAGGAGGAAACTTTGAGCAGTCAATAAAGTGGCAGCGGGTGAAAGATATTTTGAGGCACTTAGCTTCACCGAAACTGAGGGAGTTGTTTGCAGGGAAATATCCGCCTTTCGCAGGCGGGCGGCGTCTCCTAACATCGGATCAGCCTCGATTAGTTCATAATCTTCGCTGGCAGATTTGAGTTGTCCCAAGCCGCGTTTTGCCTCGGCGCGAGCGAAGACATCGCGCGCATAAAATGCGGAATCTGTGGATGGCAGAGTGTCTAGCTTTTGGATAACTGCGTGCCAGTTTCGGTCAGTTAGATACGACTGGGCCAGCCAATAGTTCACGTCTTCGCCGGAAGAAATCCTGGCTAACAGTTCACGCGCGGCGTCCGTCTTCTTGATGGAAAGGTAAGCTTGGGCCAGTTCCAGATTCACGCGCCGGGTTTGTTCCGCAGATAGATTTTGAGTTAGATACGACTGCAACTTCTGTATGCCGACTTGGGGAATTCCCTCGCGCAGCGCCGCCTCGGCTGCTTGGAACAAGGGAGCATCCTCCGCGAGCAAGGCGGAGGTTAGAAAAAGTAGGCTGGCGACGGCAGTTTTCATGAAAGGTAGCGACGAAGGTAGCGCCCGGTTTCGCTGGCGGGTGTTTTGGCGATGACTTCAGGTGGTCCGGCGGCAACGATCTGACCGCCGCCCGAGCCGCCTTCGGGGCCAAGGTCGATGATCCAGTCGGCGCATTTGATGACTTCCAGATTGTGTTCGATGACGATGAGGGTGTTGCCGCTCGAACGCAGGCGGAGGAGCACTTCGAGCAATTTTTCTATGTCCGCAAAATGAAGGCCGGTCGTGGGTTCGTCGAGAATATAGACGGTGCGGCCGGTGGCTTTTTTGGCGAGTTCGGTGGCGAGCTTCACCCGTTGCGCCTCGCCGCCGGAGAGCGTGGTGCCGGATTGTCCGAGTCGCAGGTAGCCGAGTCCGACTTGTTCCAGCGCGACGAGTTTGTCGGAAATGGCCGGGACTTGGCGAAAGAACCGGCTCGCCTCGTCGATGCTCATGGCTAGTACGTCGGCGATGTTTTTACCTTTGAAAGTAACTTCCAAAGTCTCGCGATTGTAGCGTTTCCCCACGCAGACTTCGCACTCCACATACACGTCGGCGAGGAAGTGCATTTCGATCCGAATCAAGCCGTCGCCCTGGCAATTTTCGCAGCGTCCGCCTTTGACATTGAAGCTGAACCGCCCCGAGCCGTAGCCACGAATCCGGGAAATCGGCAGCGCGGCAAACAGATCACGAATCGGCCCAAACGCCCCGGTGTAAGTCGCCGGATTCGAGCGCGGGGTGCGGCCGATCGGCGTCTGGTCGATGACGATTGCCTTGTCCACTTGATCGAGGCCGACAATGTTAGTATGAGCGCCGGGTTTTTCCTTGGAGCGATAGAAGCTGCGAAATAAGGCGCGCCGCAGAATGTCATCGACCAAGGTGGATTTTCCGCTGCCAGAAACTCCGGTGACGCAGGTGAGGAGGCCGAGGGGAAACGCGGCGGTGACGTTTCTGAGATTGTTTTCACTGGCACCCACGATGGTAAGCCAACCGACGGAGCGGCTCGGGTCGGCCAGCAAATCCTCACGTGGATGATGGCGCTCACGAGGCACATTGATCTTTTGGCGACCAGAGAGAAACGCGCCGGTCAATGAGGTGGGCGATGTTAGGATTTCTTCGATGGTTCCCTGCGCGACTAACTGTCCGCCGCGCGGGCCGGCTCCGGGTCCCATGTCGAAAATATAGTCGGCGGCGCGAATCGTGTCCTCGTCGTGCTCGACCACGATCACGCTGTTACCCAAATCGCGGAGGCGGCGCAGAGTTCCTAACAATCTATCGTTGTCACGCTGATGCAGCCCGATGCTCGGCTCGTCGAGCACATAGAGCACACCCGCGAGGCCGGAGCCGATTTGCGTCGCGAGCCTGATGCGTTGTGCTTCGCCGCCGGAGAGCGTGCCGCTTTCGCGATTCAAGGAAAGATAGCCGAGGCCGACTTCTGATAGGAATCCAAGTCGATTGCGAATTTCCCGAAGGACTTCCTCGGTGATCTGCAGTTGCTGAGTGGTGACGGCGAGTTTCGTCATGAAATCTGCCGCCTCGGCGATAGTGAGCTGGCAGAAGGTGTGAATGTTCAGCTCCTTGCCGTCGGTCGAGCGAATCGTAACGGCGAGAATTTCCGGCTTGAGCCGGGCTCCCTGGCAAACGGGGCAGGGGTGACGCGACATAAATCCGCGAATGCGCACCTTGGTGAATTCACTTTCAGTCGTCTCATAGAGCCGCTCCATCTGCGGGAGCACGCCCTCAAATGGCTTGTGCACCGTCTTGCCATTGGCGGTCATTTTGATGGCAATGTCCTCGTCACCCGTTCCAAAAAGCACGGCGCGGCGAAATTTTTCGGGCAGCTTCGACCACGGCTTGTCCATCGGGACCTGGTAGTGTGCGACCAGCGCTCCGAGCAAAATCCGGTAGTAGGCCACCATGCGTTTCGTGCCCTTGTTCCAGGGAGTGATGGCTCCCTCGGCGAGCGTTTTGTCGAAATCGGAAATCATCAAATCCGGGTCGCAGACTTGCTGCGTGCCGAGGCCGTGACACACCGGACACGCCCCGAGATGCGAGTTGAAGGAAAAATGCTTTGGCGCGGGAGGCGTCATGGTGAAGCCGGTGCGCGGGTTCGAGAAATTCGTTGAAAATTTCTCGTCCTTCCACTGCGCGTCGTCGGGAGACTGGACGAGAAGTTGCAGTTGATTCGCGCTCCACTTCAGCGTCGTCTCGACAGAATCCGCCAGCCGCGACCGGACGCCTTCCCGCACGACGAGTCGATCCACGACAGCCTCGATGGTGTGCGGTTTGTTCTTTGCCAGACGTGGAATTTCCGGCGTGCTGATTTCGATCATTTCGCCGTCGATGCGGACGCGGACAAAGCCCTCACGCTTTATTTTTTCCAGCACGTCGCGAAATTCGCCGGTCTGATTTTCCACCAGCGGCGCGAGGAGGACGAGCTTGGTGCCCTCGGCGTGCTCGAGAATGCGATCCACGATTTGCTGCGGCGTCTGCTTGCGGATTTCCTCACCCGTCGCCGGATCGTGCGGCTGGCCAATCGAGGAAAAAAGCAGGCGCAGGTAGTCGAAAATCTCCGTGGTCGTGGCAATCGTCGAACGCGGATTCGCCCCGGAAGAGCGCTGTTCGATCGCTATCGCCGGTGATAATCCCTCGATAAAGTCCACGTCGGGCTTCTGCATTTGATCGAGAAATTGCCGGGCGTAGGCGGACAGACTCTCGACGTAACGGCGCTGGCCCTCGGCGTAAAGCGTGTCGAAGGCGAGCGACGATTTGCCCGAACCGCTCATGCCCGTGATCACAACCAGTTTGTCCCGCGGAATTTCCACCGTCAGGTTTTTTAGATTGTGCTGGCGAGCACCGGTGATTTTGATAATTTGAGCTGGCATCGGGCGTGAAACCTCGAATCAGCAACCTAAGCACAAGCCCACGCCAGTCACCAGAATCTTTTCCGTTATGAGCCAATCCGACAAAGCCCTTCCCACTCCCGAGGAGTATGCCGATCTCGTGCTTTATTACAGAAAAATGAAACACGACATCAATAACTCGCTCGCCGTAATGATGGCCTTGGCCGAGCTTTCCCAGCGCCGCGCGGAGCACGTGCCGAAGTTGATCGACATCGTTCTGGAAAAAGCCACCAAAACTGCGGACGACTTGAAGCTTTTTCAAGCCAAGCTGAACGCGCTTTTGCCAGCCGTTCCAGAATAAGCCGATTTCCCATTTCCTCCCCCACAACATGAAAAAATCTGCCGCGACTCCGGTCGCTTTCGCCGCTTCTGTCGCCTTGGTTTTTTTTGCATGGGAGTTTTATGCGTCTGCGGCCGACGTGGCCCCGCTTGATCCGCATCAGATTTTGCAGGAGTTGGAGGATATTCAGACGAAGCAGAAGACTGTTTCCAGCACGATCCAAAAGCGAAACATGGATCTGGTTTTCAAGGCTGCGGGCAGCAAAGAGGCGGCGATGGCGCTCTATGAAGAGGCGTTGATGGCGACGCAATTTCAAGGCGTGAATCGGGAAAATACCCAGTTTCGCGACTGGAAGAAGGCTCACGAGGAGCAACTCAAGAACAGCGATTTCCGCGAGTCTGTCCGACTGCATCTTTTCTATCTCGGTCTCAGCTTGAGGAAAGCCGCCGATGCCAAGCCCGAAGATCTCGTGCCGCAAGTGTCCGATTATTTGAGAATCCTCGACGCCTCCTGGGAGGCCGTTGACGTAAAGGAATCGCTCCTAAAAAGCTCGGTCTCCGATGGAATTTTTTCCAAATGGCTGGGACTTGGACCCGAATTGGCGAAGGCGGAAAACTGGGAAATGAACCCCGGCAAGTCCGACGCCATCGCCGCAAAATATCTACTGCCCCAATGGCGCAAACAGAAGAATCCCGCATTGCTGTCTTACTGGGATGCACGGCTCGCCCGCGAGGCTGCGGTGTCGGGCAATGCCAAGCTCGACTTTCAGGAAAAGAATTTCGCCACGGTGCGCAGGCCCGAGTTGCTCTGGCAGCGCTCCCAGGAACTGGTGGTTCTCGATCAGCCAAATCGTGCGGCACAGGAGATGTTTTCGTTAATTAAGAACTACCCGAACCATCCGAAAATCACGGAGTGGATTGCCACTTTGCAGAAGCTCCTGCAACCGGAATCGGCTCCGAAGGCTGAGTAAGAGCGAACTTAGCCGAAGTTTCGCTTGGAGTCGAATGCACTCGCCTGTGGCGGGTTAGTGAGAAAACTCGCAAGCTGCGAGTTAGTTGGTGCTCACGAGAGGACTTGAACCTCCACTCTGTTAGGAATACGATTCTGAGTCGTACGCGTCTGCCATTCCGCCACGTGAGCAATTTTGGAATTTTACTGATAGTCGAATTCCGCGACTTGAAAACTGATTTCTTCTACGAGATGCGCATCGGCATCAGAACGTAAAGGAACGGCGTCTGGATTTTGATAACGCCGGGACTCATCTCATCAATCAGATCGAGGAAAACTTCGTCGTTCGGCAGGTTGCGCAGCGGCGCCATGAGGAATTCCGGATTGAAGGCAATCGCCATGTCCTTGCCCTTGTAGGTGACTGCGACAGACTCGCGGGCCTCGCCGACGTCGGGCGTGTTGGCCGTAATGTCGATGTTGTTTTTGCTGAAGATGAGTTTGACCGAGTTGGACTTATCGCTGGCGAGAATGGCGACGCGGCGCACGCAGTTGAGGAAGGATTCGCGCTCCAGAATGACGCGCTCGCGAGCCTCGCCGGGGATCACCTGGCGATAGTTTGGGTAGTTTCCTTCGATCAGTTTGGAAATGAGTAGAGTGTTATTCAACTCGAATGCAACCTGGTTGTCGGAGATGGAAACTTTCACCTCGCCGTCGTCCTTGAGCAGACGCGAAATCTCGGTAATCGCCTTGGTCGGAATGATAACTTCCGTCTCCTGGCTGCGCGGGAATTCGAGTTCGATATCGACCAAAGCCAGACGGCGGCCATCGGTTGCAACGAGCGAAAGTTTGTTTTCCTTGAAGCTGTGTAGGACGCCATTCAGCACGTAGCGGGTTTCGTCCGTCGAAATGGCGTAAGCGGTTTTTTTGAGACCGTCCTTGAGTTCCTTTTGCTTAATGTTGAAGACGCGGGCGTTTTCAAAGCGGGAGAGGGGAGGAAATTCTTCCTCGGGCAAGCCGAGGATTTTGAAGAAGGAAGCGCCGCAACGAATCGAGGCGGAATTTTTTGAATCAACATCGAACTGGATGTCCGAGGAAGGCAGTTCGCGAACGATGCTGGAAAGGCGGCGCGCCGGCAGTGTGGTGGCTCCGATTCTTTCCACCGTCGCCTCGACTTGGATGCGAATTCCGACATCGAGGTCGGTTGTGGTCAGGGTCAAACCGCTTTCCGTGGCCTGAATCAGCACATTGGACAGAATTGGGAGGGTCGTGCGGGTGCTGACGACGTTCTGCACGGCTTGGAGGCCTTCGTTGAGTTTTTCTTTGCTAACGCTGAATTTCATGAGTGGGTAAAAGTGCGGTTTGGGAAGAGGATGCGAAACTATGCGTGGAACGCTCGGCGTGTCCACTCTTTACGGGTGATTACTTGGTGTTTTTAACGCTGCAATTGCGAGTCGATGAGGGAAACGGCGCGCCGAGTGGTCTCGTCGTTGGCGATTTTCTCGTTCACCACCTTGCAGGCGTGGAGGACGGTGCCGTGATCGCGACCGCCGAACGCCTCTCCAATCTCATTGAGTGAGGATTTGGTGAGCTGACGGGCGAGATACATGGCGACCTGGCGCGGATAAGCGATGTTGGCGGGGCGGCGCTTGCTCGTCATGTCAGCAATGCGGACATCGTAATGTTCCGCCACGCGCCGCTGGATTTGATCGATCGTGACGGTTTTCTTGGCTTCCTCGTTGAGAATATCCTTGAGGAGATTTTCGATGACGTCGCGGTCCAAGTCCTTGCCGCTGAGCGACGCAAAAGACGCCACCCGCAGGAGGGCGCCTTCGAGTCGGCGGACATTGGTGCGAATGCGCTGCGCTAGAAATTCAAAAACCTTGGCGTCGAGCTTGATGCTGAGCGTCGCGGCTTTTTTCCGCAGAATCGCCATGCGCGTCTCGATGTCGGGCGGCTGCAACTCCGCCGTCATGCCCCATTCGAATCGGGAAACGAGGCGATGCTCCAGATTGGCGATTTCGCTGGCTGGACGATCCGAGGACAGCACGATCTGTTTGTGCCCCTCGAAAAGCGTGTTGAACGTGTGGAAAAACTCCTCCTGCGAACGTTCCTTGCCCGCGAGAAACTGAATGTCGTCGATCAGCAGCACATCGGCCTGACGATATTTCTTGCGAAACTTCACCAAGGAATTGTGCTGGATCGCGTCGATGAATTCGTTCGTGAATTTCTCGCTCGAGAGATACATCACCTTGGCGTTTTTCTTGTGGCCTTGGACGTATTGGCCGATCGATTGCATGAGGTGCGTCTTGCCGAGACCAACCTCGCCATAAACGAAGAGTGGATTGTAAGTCCGGGCTGGTGCCTGGGCGACCGCGATGGCGGCGGCATGAGCAAATTGATTGTTCGCCCCGACGACGAATGTCTCAAATGTGTTCCGCGGGTTCATCCCTGTGGCAGCGGCAGCGGCCTCGGGTTCCAGCGGAACCTCGGCAACGACTTCCACCGATTTCGGCGTGACTGGTTCCTTCGTCAGTGCTTTCGAGTCGGCATAGACGAAGCGAAGTTTGCGCGGCTGGCCGAGAATATTTGTGACGGCAGATTGCACCAAGGGCTGATAATTCGACTCGATCCAGACTTGGTAAATGTTGTTTGGAACACAGAGAGTCAGCGCCTCTTCATCTGCGGCAGTCAGTTGAATTTCAGCAAACCAGCGCTGGAAAGTATCGGGGCTCACCTGCGGGCGGATCGCCTCGGAGATAGGGTGCCAAATACGGTGCATGGAATCAGACATAGTAAATTTATCCACAGAGAGGCGTCACGCAGATGTCACATTCTGTGCACTCTGTTTGCCGGTGGAATATGGAGGGAGGGGAAAGGTCATTTGCAGCCGAGGAGAGGGAAAATTTTAGTTAAAAAATTTGCAAGCCCTTGAAGATAAAGGGGTTACGTAAGTGTGAAAAAAATAGATCCACTAGTGCATTCAGCGCCGAAACACCATTCAGTAATCGTTCGGAGTGAGGCACTTACCAAGAGTGGGGAGGATGTTTTACGCATTTTGTTCACAAGTTATTCACAGCTCCTTCTAGGGAGTTGCTGAGGGCAAGAGACTAAAATTCCGTGCTCCCATCGCCAAGGAAATTTTAGGAAAACAGCCGTTTTTATTTCAGCCTGAAGGCTGAATTCACCTTGACGCAGACCGTGGAAAATGCGCGCCGAATAACCTGTCATCGACCTCGGGTTATGGAACGCCCTCAGTTTGCAGCGCTTGCGTTCCGAATGTGATCCTCCGCCGCCCAAACCTGCTTTTCCGGCGTTCGAAATAAGATGGCGACTACAAATGTAACCACCGTTCCGAAAAGAATTCGCCAGGGAAATTCGATCTCAATAAATGGCCAGAGAGTTTTCCCGCTTGCCGTCGAGGGCAGCAGTCCGAGCAAAATCCCAATCGTGATGTGCAAGCCGCTCAAGAGCGCGGTGACGATAAACCCCGCGAGCATCGCCAGCACATTTCCCGTGTTGGAACCGCGGCGCTTGCTCAACATGCCGACCAGGAAAACGCCCAGCAACGATCCGTAAG
This sequence comes from Chthoniobacterales bacterium, assembly GCA_039930045.1. Lineage (NCBI taxonomy): Bacteria > Pseudomonadati > Verrucomicrobiota > Spartobacteria > Chthoniobacterales > Chthoniobacterales bacterium. The sequence goes on from JBDSQB010000015.1 coordinate 56,519, forward strand.
TGTAGCCAAAAATCCCCAGCACAATCGGGATAATCCGCAGATGCAGCACGATTCGTCCGTAGGCAGTAAGGCCGCCGACTACGATCAGCAGCACCGAAAACACCACCGTGGACCAGCGCGCCGCCCGGACGATTTGAGCCGAAGTCGCCTGCGGCTTGATATAGGCCACATACCAATCTTCCGTAAAACTTGTCGCCAATGCATTCAGCGCCGTGCTGAGCGAGCCCATTGCGGTCGCAAACAAGCCAGCCACGACCAGTCCACGAACTCCCGGCGGCATCTCGTGCACGATATACCAGGCGAAAACATCCTTCTTGGCCGGGTCTTGATAATGCACCCACAGCAACAGGCCGATTAGCAAAAAGCAGAGCACCACCGGGATGTCGAGCAGGCCAGACAGCATCAGAGCGCGGCGACTGCGCCGAATGTCGGGCGCGGTCAGCATCCGTTGAACCATGTCCTGATCGGTCCCGTGCGTCGCCATCGTGGTAAAAACCGAGCCCAGCAACGCCGCCCAGATCGTGTATTCGATTTCCAGAATCCCTTTCACATTCGCGCCGAAACTTTTCGTGTGATCGATTCCGCTGTCGAAAAACGCGGGAGCTTTCACCTGCGCCAGCACCGTGCTCCATCCGCCTGGCACTCCCTTGAAAAGCACAAAAATCGCAAACCCGATCGCGCCAAACATAATCGTCGCCTGAATCACATCCGTCCAAACCACCGCCTTGATCCCGCCGAGCGCGGTATAAACGGCTGTGATCGCCGTAATCAACACCAGAGCCGCCACATAGATCCAGATTTCCTGCATCGGCTGCAACTCGACTTGCGCGACCATTTCATAGGCAAAAACCAACACGATGGCCCCGACATAGAGGCGTGTGCCGCTGGCCAGCATTCGCGTGAAAAGGAAAATGAAGGACGCGCCATTTTTCGTCGTATTGCCGAAGCGCACCCGGAGAAAATCGTAGATCGAGACGACGCGATAGTCGTAGTAAGGCTTGATAAAGATGTAACTCACCAGCACCCGCGCCAGCACCGTGCCGATGGCGAGCTGGGCGTAGGTGAAATTTCGCAAGCCGTAGCCTTCGCCCGGTGCACCCAAGAAAGTCGCCGCGCTCACCTCCGCCGCCAAAATCGATCCCAGCACCGCCCACCAAGGTAGATTCCGGTCGCCGACGGCGAAGCCTTCCATGTCCGAACTGCCTCGCCCCTTGTAAAGACCAATACCGACGATCGCGACGAAATAGACGACGATAATCAGGCCATCGAGGAGAAAAGGGGAATTCATGCGGCGAAAAGAAGACCGTTTTTTCGTCGGGAAAGCAACCGGCTATTCGTGCTGGAGAATGTCGATCAAGGCAATGGTCAAAGACCGTCGGGCACGCCGCAGATCTGTCAAAAATCTTGCGAACGCCAGCCAGCGCGCCGGATGCCGCGCCAGCCAGAGAAGAATGGAAGTCGCCTGTATTTTTTGACGTGCCAAATCGTAGGTCACGGCAAAGGGAATCGGAATCGGCTGGCCCGGCGTGTCGGAAATCGTCCGTAGCACGAGCAGGGGAACGCCCATGGACACGGCGATCTGCGCCACGGTGGCCGACTCCATATCGACGCAATCCGCCTGGGCGGCGAGACGGGCGTGATCCTTTTCGATAACACTGGAACTCGAATGCAAAACAGCTCCGCGCAACCTGGATGGAATCGTGGAAAAATTCGTCGCGCAAAAGACGTCGCCGATTTTCCACTCATCAGTCAGCGCCCCGGCGAATCCGCCAGCGACAAGCTGGCTGGGACGATGTTTCTCCAGAAGCGTCGGCAGTTTTGCGGAAACAGATTCCGCTCCAACTCCGATCAGCTCCATTTGAATGGAACTCGGATGGGTTCTCAGCCAGCGAGCGAAATCCCGCGCCTCGTGCTCCAGCGCGAAAACCACCAGAATCATGGCGTCGGCAGCGGCGTGGCTTCGAGCGTGGGGAGTGGGAGATTGCGCTCGGCGGCCTGGTTGAGTTGGAGGCGCAGCTCGGGAAATTCCTTGCGCGGTGGCGTGCGTTGTTTCCAGAAAAACATCGCCGCCGCGCCCGCTGCGAACGCCAGCACGATGAGCAGGGTAGTTTTCATCGCGCCCAGTTTTCGCCGACTGCCCGTGGCTGGCAATGGGAAAATGGTTGCGAGCCGGCTGCGACTCGAATCAAACTCGACTCGTGAACACCCGACCACTCGACCACGGCAAAATCCTCGTTACCGGAGGCGCTGGCTTCATCGGCAGCGCGCTGGTTTGGGCGCTGAACCAGCGCGGACTCGAGAACATCGTCATCTGCGACATTCTCGGCTCCGACGAGAAATGGCGGAATCTGGTTCCGCTGCGTTACCTCGATTACGTGGAGGCGGCGGACGTGAAATCGCTCATCGAAACGAAGGCCGCGCCGTTGCGTGGAGTCGAGACGATTTTCCATCTCGGCGCGTGCTCGGCGACGACGGAAAAGGACGCGAGTTACCTCATTCGGAACAATTTTGAATTCACCAAGCTGCTGGCAGGCTGGGCGTTGGAAAACGAGGCGCGTTTCGTTTATGCGTCCTCGGCAGCGACTTACGGGGACGGCGCGCAGGGCATGAACGACCTCGATACGAATCTAACCCGGCTGCGTCCGTTGAACATGTATGGCTACTCGAAGCATCTCTTCGACGTTTACGCGCAGAAACACGGCTTCCTCGATCAGATCGTCGGGCTGAAATATTTCAACGTCTTTGGGCCAAACGAATGGCACAAGGGCGACATGCGCAGTCTGGTCAACAAAGCCTACGACCAGGTCCGCGCCACAGGCCGGTTGCAGCTTTTTCGGAGTCATCATTCCGAGTATCGCGATGGCGAGCAGATGCGCGATTTTCTCTATGTGAAGGACGCGGTGGAAATGACGATTCACCTCGCGGAAACGTCGTCGGCGGGCGGCTTGTTTAATCTCGGGTCCGGCGAGGCAAATACCTGGCTGACGCTGGCGAATTCGCTCTTCAGTGCGATGGAACTCGAACCAAAAATCGACTTCATCGACATGCCGGAATCGATTCGGCCGAACTATCAGTATTACACCAAGGCCAGCATCGAAAAACTGCGCGGCACCGGCTACGAATCGACTGTAACTCCGCTCACGGAGGCGGTGACCGATTACACGAAAAACTACCTTATTCCGCGGCGTCACCTCGGCGCATAGAACTTTAACTCCACTGGCTGCGGCGGCAGCCGAGCCAGGCCACGAAAATCGCCACCACGATCTGGCTCCCGAGAAACCAGATGCAGGCAGGAGTGTCGGCGAGCGGAGTTTGCACGACGCGTTGCAGGATCGTGTAGTAGTTCGTTTCGCGGAAGGTTTGCAAGTAACCCGACCAAGCCCAGTAGGCGGCGATGAAAGGTTTCACCACATTCGCCAGCCAAAGCGGCAAGGCTAAAAAAGCGCCGGAAAGTGGAAGCTGGAATCCGACGAAATAGATCGAGGCGAGCGACGCTTGCTCGGGCGTTTTCAAGCAGGCGGAAAGGGCGAGCGAGATTGCGGTGACGGCGGCGTTGACCAGAAAAAGCAGGAACGCCTGGGTGGCGAGCGAGCCGGGAAGGTGGCAGACGATGTTCACAAAGGCGGCCATCCAGAGGCTTTGCGCGACGACCCAGAAACCGAGGTAGGCGAGTTTGCTGGCGAGGTAGGCGAGGGGACTGAGGCCGGCGAGTTTTTCTTTTTCGAAAATGGTGCGCTCGTTGGCGATCTCGCGTGCGCCGTTGTTCGAGGCCATGAGGGTGAGCAGGATGACCTGAAACATGGCGATGCCGGAGAGCAGGCTGCCGTCGCGGGTGGAGGATTGGATGTAGGCGTTGGCTTCGGCGAGCTGTCGAACGACGTTGGACTCAAACCGAAGGTTGAGGTTTTGGATTTCCGGCAGGCCGTGAATGGCGAAGATGACGACCAAAAGCGGGAAGCCGAAGAGCATGGCAAACTGCAAAATACGTCCGCCAGAGTCGCGCCGCCAAAGGAGCCAGCGGCGGCTGAGCAAGGTGAAAAACTGCGAGAGGAAGCCGGGCGTGTCGAGCGGAGCGGAGGTTTCACCGGGGCTTTCCTGAGTCGAATCCAACTCGAATGCGGGGCCATGTTTTTTCCAGGAGGCGGACCATTTTTCCGGTTTGCGCTTGCCGAGGCGGTCGAAGATTTCCTCGTGGTGGAGGACGTCGAAGTAATGGGCGAGGTGCTCGGTCGGGCCGTGATACGCCACATTCCCTCCAGTGAGGACGGTGACGCTGTCGTAGAGTTCGAGGTGCGCGAGGCTGTGGGTGACGTTGAGAATGAGCCGGTTTCCATCCTTGGAAAGCCGGTGGAGCAGGTCGATGATTTCGCGCTCCGACTTGGGGTCGAGTCCGCTGAGGACTTCATCGCAAAGGAGCAGGCGCGGCGATGTGAGCATCTCGATGGCGAGGGACAGCCGGCGTTTTTGTCCGCCTGAAAGGACGGCGACCGGACGGTCGGTGACGGCGTCGAGTCCGCAGTCGAGGAGCGTTTTTTCGATGCGCTCGGTTTGCTCGGCCTCGCGCAATTCCGCCACGCGCAGACGCAGCGCGGAGGCGAGGGATTCGCGGACGGTCAGCGCGTCGTAGGCAATGCTGAATTGCGGCACGTAACCGATCTCACTAGGATGCAAGTCGCCCTCGGTCAGCAGGTCGCGGCCCTGCCAGAGGAGGGTGCCCTCGGAGGGGTTGTGCAGGCCGGCGATGAGGCGCAGCAGGGTGGTTTTTCCACAACCCGACGGCCCGAGAATCGCGCCGAAATGACTCGAGGGCCAATCCAGCGTGAGGTGCTGGAGCAGCGGCAACTCGCCTGCGTGATAGGAAATGTCGCGGAGTTCTAGCACGGGATCAGGCTAGCGAGGGAGAACGCCGGGCGCACTGAGAAAAAGCGCCCTACTTGGCGTCCCAACCGCGCGTGGTGACGGTGCTGGGATTGGTGTATTCGCCGACGATTTTTCCGTCCTGCGAGACGCGCACCCAGACGCCTTTGACGGAGTCGGCCACCTTGATGCGACCGCCATTCGGAAAATAATAACTTCCGACGAGATTCGATTTGATGAGTTCGATGTCCTTGGTCGTCACAATCTGCGGCGACTTGTTCCTGAGCGATGGAATCGCCTGCGAACCCGTCACCCGCGCCACCACGTCCTCATCCTTCTTTTTGCCGAGTTTCTGGTGCTCCACAAAGATGACGTAATTGAGCGTCAGCCCGGACAAATCGGCAAAGGTTCCATTCACGAGCTTGATGTCGTAATTGACCTTGCTCACGAGTTTGGCGTCCGACCCTTGTCCTTCGGCACGCGGCTTCTCGCCCTTATCGACGGTCTTTTCGACCGTGATCTGCACCGTGCCGAGAGCAGCGGCATTCGCCATCAAGCCTACTGCCATTAACCAACCGAGGAGCGTCTTCTTCATGCGAGTTGCATAGGGATCTGGCCCGGTTTGAACAAGCTATTTCGACTTGCGCTGCGGACATTCACCCCGGAAATAGGAGCATGACTCCCACCCGCCGCCGCTATTTGAGTTGGATCTTAATTGGGCTGCCGGTCTTTCTCCTGATCGCCGCATTGATCGTCTTGATGCAGGCCAAGGCGTTTCTCCGCAGCGACCGCTTCCGGGCCTTCCTCAGCGGCAAAGTCTCCCACACCGTCCGGGCTCAGGGCGCATTTCGTCCGCTGCAATGGACCGAGTCGTCCTTCTACTCCGATGCCTACACCGCCACCGGCGAGGCGGGCGGACCTCTGGAAAGCATCGACGCCGAGCAAGTCCGCGCCAGTGTCAACCTGCAAGGTCTCTGGGAGCGCAAATGGCAGGTGGAGCACGTGGAAATAGAACGCCTCGCTCTCGTTCCTTCCGCCAAAAAAATGTCCCCGCCCAAGGAAGCTCCCAAGTCGGAAGACGATCAAACCGCCGCCTCTGCCCACGACTCGGTGACTTACTCCCAATCGACTGAAAGTCCAATCCGGCCCAAACACCCCGAGGATCTGCGTCCGAAAACACCCGGTTTCATCGATTCCCTGCTGCCCAATCAAGTCGATGTGCAGCGCGTTTCCGTGTCAGATTTCACGCTCGACGGCAAACACCTGCGAGTTCCATTTCGCTTGCAGGGACTCAAAGTCGAGGCCACTCCCGATGGCAAGGCGTGGAACCTGACCGGCTCCGGAGGCAGCGCGATTTTTGAGAAACGTCCCAAGATTTCCATCAACGACGTGGCTGTTCGTTACGCGGACAAAACCTATTTCATCACCCGCAGCGCCTTCACCGTCGAGGGCGGCGGCAGCGCCACAATCACCGGCAAGATCAACGAAAGAGCCAACTCCAACACCGACCTCAACGGCAAATTCGACAAACTTCCCGCCGCCACCATTCTGCCCAAAGACTGGCGCGCGCGTTTGCACGGGCAGCTTTCAGCCGACTTGCATGCCGTTGGCGACGGCCAAAGTCTCGTCGTTTCCGGCCCGGTCACCCTGACCAATGGCGAACTCGAAGCGCTCCCGGTTTTGGATCAAGTCGCGCTCTTCACCCGCACGCAGCGTTTCCGGCAGTTGCACTTGGAAGCCGTCCACGCCGATGTGGAAATCCGCGATGGCCGGGTAAAAATTTCCAATCTCGACGCCGAATCCAGCGGCCTCGTGCGCATGACCGGTGGCTTCGTCATCGAGAACGGCATCATGACTGGTGAATTTCTCGTCGGCGTCACGCCCGCCAGCCTGCGCTGGATTCCCGGCTCGCAAACCAAGGTCTTCACCGACGAGCACGGCGGCTATCTCTGGACCCCAATGAAAGTCACCGGCCCGCTTGCGCACATGACGGAGGATCTCTCCGAACGCCTCGCCGTCGCCGCCGGCCAGGAGTTAATCGACACCATCCAAAAAGATCCGTCCAAACTGAAGGACACTCTCAAGGATGCCGCCGAGTCGCTGCTGGATTTCTTCAAAAAATAAACGGATCGACTGCAAGTTGATTCGACAGATTCAACATTATGCATGACCATCTGTCGCCCCATCAGAATTGTTAGAAGTGCCCCTATGAAAAACCTCAATACTACGCAACGTGGAGTCTTATTCCTCGTTTTACTGGCACTCGTTGCCATTCCATTTGTCTTACTCCGCTCTGGAAAAACTTCCTCTGAAGTAAAGGCAACCGCTGCACAAACGCCAGCAGCGCCGACGAGGTCATCGGTGGCAGCCTCCAGCACTCGGGCGACGACGCTGGTTGCCAATCTGCCTGCGGCAGTTCCCACCAAAAAAACCTGGCCAGCACCCGCAGAGACTTGGGGCGTAAAATTGCAGCCTCGCTCCGCTGCCTACGCGGCAGCCAAACGCTCCGGACAAGAGGTCAAGGGCAGAGCCGGTCCACTGGATGTGGCGGCAATGACCAGCCCAGCCAAGCTGCATGAGGGAGACGAACTAACGATTCCCCTGCTGGGTGGCGAGCAGGTGACGGGTCGGGTGCAACTCGTTTTGCCCGAAGCCGATGGAGTGGTGCGAGTCGGCGGAAAATTGACCGGCGATGAAAAAGGAACGTTTATGCTGACCCAGCTCCCGGATCAAGTAATGGGCCAAATTCTCCTGACCAACCGCCAAGTCGCTTATGTGATCACCCCCGGTGAAGAAGGCGGAACTTGGCTGGTGGAGAAACCTCTCTCCGATGTCCTCTGTTTGCCCTATCCCAAGGCTGCGGCGCGCGCCTCCACGACCACGACTGGAGCCGTCGCGGCTACCGGCCCCGTGACAGTGCCCACGCTAAGCAGCCGCCCCTCGGCCCCCGGCGTGATTTATCTGGACTTTAACGGGGCGACCATCACCGACCCCTCTTGGAATGGTGGCGAGACCATCGTGGCCGCACCATATGACTTAAACCCGGGTCAGATTTTGGAAATCTGGCAACGCGTGAAGGAGGATTTTGTTCCCTTCAACGTCGATGTGACGACCAATGTTGATCGTTACAACGCCATGGAGCCCGGCAATCGCATGAGATGCGTTATTACTCCAAACAATACAGCGGCTCCCGACGCGGGTGGCGTGGCCTACGTGGACAGCTACTCAGAGTCTAGCCTGGCTTACTCAAAGACGATCCCGTGCTGGGTCTTTAATGACACCCCGGACACGATCGCTGCGGCGGTTTCTCATGAATTCGGCCACACCCTTGGGCTAAAGCACGATGGCCGCAAGGAGCCTAACGCCGAGGAATATTATAATGGCCAAGGTACCGGCAAAGTGAGCTGGGGTCCAATCATGGGCAGTGGTTATTACACAGCGCTGACTCAATGGAGCAAAGGGGAATACGCCGATGCCAACAACCAGGAAGACGATCTCAGCATCATCGTTGATCCGAAAAACGGCTTTGGTTACATCTCCGACGATGCAGGCAATTCGATTGCCACCGCCACAGTCCTAGGCCGCAATGGCTCTACTGTTTATCAGAAAGGGACCATCTCGTTCACTGGCGACGCGGACTATTACGTGTTCAATACTGGTGCTTCCCTGGTTACCTTTAATGCGGCTAATGCCCAGCCTTCTGCGGACTTGGACATTCGCCTGGATCTTTTCAATGCTGCAGGCACTCTCATCGAGACGGCCAATCCAGATTTGGACACCATCGCCTCGGTTTCTCACACGGTCGTGCCTGGCACTTACTACCTGAGAGTCACGGGCACCGGTCGTGGTAACGTCCTTCTCGACGGCTACAGCAACTACGGTTCTCTGGGAGCTTACACGCTCACCGGCACGATTTCCGGAGCCGCGCAGCCGCCTGTCATCGTTAGTCCCGAGACAGCCGCCCTGACCGCAGGAGTTGCTTTTTCTTATCAAATCGTCGCCACGAACAAGCCCACGAGTTACAACGTCATCGGCACATTGCCCGACGGTTTAACCCTGGACGCAGCCACAGGTGAAATCAGCGGCACTCCAACTGATGGCGGAAGTTTTTATATAACATTGCAGGCGACCAACACCGTCGGCACAGCCAGCAAAAACCTGCTCATCAATGGTGACTCTAACACGCTGCCGGTGATTGATAGTGCTCGCACCGCCTCCGGCGTCGTCGGCGAATATTTCTTTTACGAGATCACCGCCTCCAATGATCCGACAAGTTTCTCGATCAACGGCACTCTGCCGGACGGTCTGACTTTTGATCCTTTGACAGGGGTAATCGAAGGCACACCAACGGCCATCACCACCAAATCACTTACGATCACCGCCACCAACGCCGCCGGTGATGGCACCAGCAGTCTGGTCATCACCATCATTTCACCTCTCAACCTGACCACTGCTCTCGATGAGCGCAGCCTCGTTTGGAATACGGGCGGCAATGCTCCTTGGAAAGTCATCACCAGCGGCACTTCCGATGGAGTGGACGCCGCCCGGAGTGGGCACATTGGCAATAGCAAACGCTCTTGGATCAGCACCACCGTCAAGGGTCCCATAACCGTTAGTTACCGTTGGAAGATCAGTTGCGAACGCGGTTACGACTTGCTTCGCTTCAGCGTGGACGGAAGCCAGAAAGCCTATGCCACCGGATCTGTTGGCTGGACGACCAAGAGCTTCATTGTCCCCACTGGCACCCACACCTTGAAATGGGAGTACTCGAAGGACTTCTCCATTACGAGGGGCTTGGATGCGGCATTCCTCGACGCCTTCAGCCTCAAATAAAGTCCGCCTCCAGCGGCACGCGATTAAAGGCAATTTTGTTGCCGGTGAAATTGCGGGCCGCTCCGGGCATAATGCCAAGCGTGACGGTGTGGCTGCCGAATCGGGTGTTTAGTCGATCCATTGCACCGGTCAAGCGGTCGCGTTTTTCTTGGGCCGCAGGACCGTGGGATAACACTTCAACTCCAAGGCTGATTTTCTCGGCGGTGAAAAATTCCAACTGACGCGCCGCGTCTGCCGGAACGAGATCGTGCAGGGTAATGCTGACTTTTTTCAGCGGAGTTGCATCGCTATGTGCGCGGAGTTGGCTCCAGAGGTGGACGAACATTTTCTGCAAACTCAGGCTGTCGGCCACCGGCGGAAACCGCACGTCGTAATCCATGTGCAATGCGCCCACAACCCACACGCTCAGGCTCATTCCTTGAGCCAGAAAACCGTCGCGGCGCAACCGGCTGGCGCATTTCAAAGTCAGCCGACGCCCCACGAGTTCCGCCATCGCAAAGGGACGATCCACCGGCGCGAGCACGTGGCTGTGGCCAAGGCTGCGATGGACCACTTCCTCCGGCGGAATCTCCACGCCGCGCAGCGCATACCAGAAACGCTCTCCCTGCACGCCGCGCCAGATTCCGCGCAATTGACGCGCCGGGCACACCCAAAGTTGCTCGATCGTGCGGATGCCCGCCGCGTGGAGGCGATGCTCCATGTTGGCTCCGATGCCGGGCAGATCGCGGGGCACGAGCCCGGAGAGTCGCCCGGGAAATTCCGCTGGGTGCAGCACGACGAGGCCGTCGGGTTTTTGCATGTCGCTGCCGACCTTTGCCAGAAAACGATTCGTCGAGATACCAATGGAACTCGTCATGCACACGCCCACGCGCTCGGCGATGCCGGCTTTGATCCGCCGGGCGAGTTCGATGGCGTTCTCGGCGATGCGCCATTTTCCGGTGAGCCGGCAGGCCATTTCGTCGATGGAGGCGACGTTGTCCACGAGAATGTGGCGGTCGATTTCCTCAAGGATTTTATTGTGATAAATGACGTAAGTTTCCGAGTTGGCGAGGCGGATGGCGACTTGCGGGCAGCGCGTCTTCGCCTCCAGCACGGGCGTGCCGGTTTTAATGCCAAACGCCTTGGCCTCATAGCTCGCGGCGATGGCGCAGGTGAAGTCGGTCTCGGTCGGAATGACGATCACCGGACGCCCGCGCAGCTCGGGATCTACCTGCTGTTCGACGCTGGCGAAATAGCTGTTCAAGTCGATAAACAGCCAGTCGTAGAGCCGTTCGCCCTCGCGGCTGGGGAGCGAAAAAGCGGGCGTCGTCACCCGGTCAGGATAAAGAAAACGTCGTCGCCGCCAAACGAAAGCCGCCTGTTCAAGCATGGAAGCGTTCTCATTTTCCGCGTCGGCTTTCGGCTCGTCACGGGTTCTGGGCGGAGTTAGAACCGAATCGTGCCCGGTCGCGATCTTACCTTCGATTTATTGCGCGGTGGCGCGGTGCTTTACATCATCGGCTACTACCACATCCAGGACGTGTGGCTGGTGCATTTGCCGCGACCGCTGGCGGGCTGGCTGGCGCGAATTACCCTGGCGCTGTTTGCTTTTTGTCGGGTCACTTGCTGGCTGCACAGACGTGGACATCGGTGGGAAAATTCTACCGCCGCCTGCTGAAAATCTATTATCATCTTGGCGAAAACTTCCTTCCTCCCAGCTCGCCCTTGGCCCGCCAATTTTACTACCTGCTCGTCCTCCTGCCTCTGGCGCTCGCCATTTCCCACACCTTGCAACGCGCCTACCAGCGGCTCCTGAAACCTTGAAAACCACCAGTTTCCTCCACGAGGCCCGGCTCACCATCCTTCTCGCCGTGCCCATGATGGCCGGGCAGGTCAGCCAGATGCTCATGAACGTCGCCGACACCGTCATGGTCGGGCGCGTCGGCGTGCTGCCTCTGGCGGCGGCCTCGCTAGCCTCTGTCATCCTCACCATCTTCTTCGTCATCGGCCTTGGGTTTCAAATTCCCGTCTCCATTCTCACGTCGCAGGCGCACGGAGGCGGTCACTCCGATGAACCCGGGAAAATCCTTCGCCACGGGCTTTTCATTGCGACTTCCATTGGAATCGCAGTCGCCTGTCTCGTGACCGCGCTTTCCTTTTTCCTGTCGCATTTCGGGCAGGAACCCGGCGTTGTCCGGCTGGCGATTCCTTTTCTGCGCATCGTCGCGTGGTCGCTCGTCCCGGCCATGATCGAGCAATGCCTCAAGCAATTTAGCGAGGCCCTGCATCGTCCGTGGCTGCCGATGCTTATCATGCTCTCCGCCGTCGGGTTAAACGTCTTTCTCAACTGGATTTTCATCTACGGCAACTGGGGCGCGCCCGCCCTCGGCCTCACCGGCGCGGGCCTGGGAACATTCACCGCGCGGATCGTTTCCGTCGGCGTCCTGCTCGCCTGCATTCTGCGCGGCCAGTTTTATCAAAGCGCCCTGCCGAAACGCTGGTTCGCGAAATTGGACGCCACCCGCCTGCTCGTCATGGCCCGGCTCGGCGCGCCCCTTTCGCTCTCGCTCCTGCTGGAAGTTGCCGCTTTCGGTTGTGCCGCGATCATGATGGGCTGGATCAGCGCCCGGACACTCGCGTCGCATCAGATCGCCATCAACTGCGCCGCGACGACGTTCATGTTTCCGCTCGGCCTCTCCTTCGCCGCGCGCATTCGTATCGGGCACACCGTCGGCTCCGGGCAAACCGAACGCCTCCGCACCATCGGCCTCTCCACCATGGCCATCGGCACACTGGTAATGACCACCTTTGCGCTGATCTATCTGGCCTTTGGCAACGTGGTCGCGGGCTGGTTTGTGAAAGAACCCGACGTCATCGCCATGGCCTCCGCGCTGCTCTCCATCGCGGGTATTTTCCAAATCTTCGACGGCATCCAAGTCATCGCTGGCGGCTGCCTGAATGGCCTCTCCGACGTGCGCGTGCCGACCCTCACCGCGTTTGTCGCCTACTGGTTGATCGCCCTTCCGCTGGCGTGGTATCTCGGCTTTACGCGTCATTGGGGAGGTCCCGGAATCTGGACCGCTTTGGCCGTTGGACTCGGACTTGCCGCGCTTTTTGCCCTCAGCCGTTTTCTCTTTCTGACGAGACGAGTTAGAGCGTAATCACCCAACTCAGAGCCGCGCCTTCGCCCGCTGAATCCGCCGCCACGCCGTGCGAATCGTTGATTTCTCGATCCGGCCGTCCTCCACCGCCTGCAGCACCATGGCAATAATCCTCCCCGGCAGCTCCGGCTCGCGCTCCGTGTTTGTCACCATCAGCACATCAGTTCCGGCATTGATCGCTCGGACGACCGCCTCCTCCAGCCCGTAATGTTTCGAGATCGCCTTCATCTGCAAATCATCGGAAATCACCAGCCCATCGAAATGCAACTCGTCCCTGAGCACCCCCTCGATCGCCGTGCGCGACAGGGAAACCGGGAAACCATCCGACGCCAGATCGCGTTGCAGCAGGTGGCCCGTCATCACCGCATCCACCCCGCCCGATGCGATCAACTCGCGATACGGCTCCAACTCCGCCGCCTTCCACGTCGCCGAGACATCCACAAAATCGTCGTGACTATCCGTGCGGCTCGACCCGTGACCGGGGAAATGTTTCAGCGCTGAGAGAATGCCGCGCGCCCGGTTCGCCGCCATGAATTCCCGGGCATAGGTCACCACCTTCGCCGGATCGCTGCCGTAAGTGCGGTGCTGGACCGAGATCGGATTCAACGGCTCGCCGCCGAGGTCCACCACCGGCCCCAGATCAAGATTAAACCCGGCCTCGCGCACCCAGCCCGTCATCGTATCAAACCGAAGGCGCGCCTCCGCCGGAGTCATCGTTGCCCCCATTTTTTCCGCCGACGGGATCGCCTCGTAGCCCAGCCTCGACCCGAGCCGCTGCACCAATCCGCCCTCCATGTCGATCACCAGAAACGGCGGAAACGGCCCGCCTGCCTCGCGATACAGCCGCGTCATTCCGAAAACACCGGCGCGGCTTTTGAAATTCCAGCCCAGAAAAATCACCCCTCCGACCTGTCCGGCGTGGACCTGACGCGCCACGCGCCGCGGCCCCTCGGCCCTGGCGTCGGCCCCGGTAAACCCGAGCAAAATCATCTGCCCCACCATCACCCGCAGCGGCGGCGACTGCACCGAAAAGAACCAAACTCCACCCGCCATGACCGCGCCAAGTCCCAGAAAAATCAGCAGTCGCCGGAAAAAGTCCATCCGCAGTTTCATGCCCAACTCCCCGCCAAAGGTCAAGCCCGGCTGAGTTCACTCTGCATCGAGCAAAGCGCTCGCTTTGCGAAAGTTGCCGGGCTGGTGATGAGCTGTTACTTCAAAATTTCGTCGAAGAAGATCTGCATTTGTTTCCAACTCCGCTCGGCAGCGGTGGCGTTGTAGCCGATTTTGCCGGTGAGGCCTGCGCTGGTGGCGAGCTGGTCGGCGGCGGGGTTGGTGAAGGCGTGGAGGGCGCCTGCGAAGTCGATGGATTGGTAGTCGATCCTGGCGGCTTCGAGTGATTTCTCGAGGTCGGCTTTGGCGGGGGCGGGGACCATGGGATCAATCGCGCCGTTGAGGAGGAGAAAATGGGTTTTCACTTTGCCTGCGACCTCGGCGGGAGCGGGGACGGGGCCGCCGTGGAAGCTGACGATGCCGACGAGCGGCGCGCCGCTGTAGGCCAGCGCCTGGACGGTGGAGCCGCCGAAGCAGAAGCCGATGGCGGCGAGTTTCGCAGGATCGACGGAGGGGTTCTTTTTTAATTGATCGAGCCCGGCCTGGGCGCGCTCGGCCATGAGGGGTTTGCCGTAGAATTGACCTGCGAGTTCGCCTGCTTTCTTTGGGTCTTCAGTGGTGACGCCTTGGCCATACATGTCGGCGGCGAAGGTAACGTAACCCAGCTCGGCGAGCTGGTTGGCGCGGCTTTTGGCGTAGTCGTTGAGGCCCCACCATTCGTGGATGAGGAGGATGCCGGGCGTTTTTCCGGGAGAAACTTTGGCGTCGTCGTAGGCGAGATAGCCGGTGAGGGGAGTGCCATTGTGCTCATAGGCGACGGTCTGGGTGACGAGTTTTGCTTGGGCGCTGGAGAAGACGGTGCAGGCGAGGAGGGCGAGAAAGGAGGTGTGCTTCATAAGATCGTCATACGCGAGAGCGGCGGGAAAAGCCGCATCTATTTCGCGGGGCTTTTGCGGTTAGCGGTTTTTGCCCTAGGTTGGGGGAAACATGTCACCAGAATTTGACCTCCTCATCATTGGCGCGGGCAGCGCGGGCTACAACGGGGCGTCGCTGGCGCACAAGCTGGGGTTGAAGGTGGGCCTGATCGACGGTGCGGAGGAACTCGGCGGGCTCTGCATTTTGCGCGGCTGCATGCCGAGCAAGGCGCTGCTGGCCGGGGCGAATCGGTTTCAGCGGGTGAAGGAGAGCGGGGAATTTGGCATTTCGGTGGAGAATGCCCGGATCGACATGGCGGAATTGATGGTGCGAAAGGATTGCTGGATCGGCGAGTTTGCGGACTATCGGCGGGGGCAGATCACGAGCGGGCGGTTTCCGTTTATTCATGGCCACGCCGCGTTTGTGGATGCGCACACGGTGGAAATTACGACAGGACCAGAGGTGGGTCGGCGGGTGACGGCGAGTTATTTTCTGCTGGCGACGGGGTCGGAATTAAAGCCACCGACGCTGCCCGGTCTGATGGAAACGGGTTTCCAGCACAGCGACACGCTGCTGAAGAATCCGCACATTCCGGCGTCGGTGATCGTGCTCGGAGCCGGGGCGATTGGGCTGGAGTTTGCCCATTATTACAATGCGCTGGGGAGCCGGGTGACGATTTTGCAGCGCAGTGCGCATCTGCTGCGAGGCTCGGATTTTGAAGTCTCCGATGGCTTGCGCAAGGCGCTGGAGAAACGCGGGATCGCGATTCAGACGGGAGTTGCACTCGAATCTGCCGGAGTCGGCCCGAATGGGAAAAAGGTCGTCTATTCCCAGAATGGCGAGCGTCACGAAGTCGAGGCCGAGGAAATTTTCTACGCGCTGGGCCGCCGACCGAAGCTCGACACGCTCGGTCTCGCCAACGCAGGGGTCGAGTCAAAGTCGATTCGCCCGACGCAGCAGACGAATCAGGCTCATATTTTCAGCGCGGGCGACGTGGCCGGACCCTACGAAATCGTCCACATTGCGATCAATCAGGCGGAGGTCGCCGTTCGCAATGTGGCCCGGCTGCTGAAGAACGATCCCAGTCTGGAAACGATGGATTATCGCAGCAAATTGTTCGTCCTTTTCACTCATCCCGAGCTGGCTCAGGTCGGTCTCACCGAGGAGGAGGCGCGTGGAAAAGGGATGGATATTCTCACGGCCTGCCATCCGTTCGACGATCACGGCAAGTCGCTCGTGATGGGCGAGTCCGATGGTTTTGTGAAGCTGGTCGCGTTGCGGAGTTCGGGCGAAATCATCGGCGCGAGCGTGCTCGGTCCCGAAGCGAGCAGTCTGATTCACGAGATTGTTGCCGTGATGCATTTCCATGGAACTGCCGCCGACGTGGCAAAAATGCCCCATTATCACCCGACCCTCGCCGAGATCTGGACGTATCCGGCAGAGGAAATTGCGGATCAAGTTGCCTAAATCGTCCGCCTCTTTATGGTTCCCGCCTGCCCAATTATGCGTCCATTCCTTTTTCTTTTTCTCGCCACCAGTTCTTTGTTTGCCCAAGTCGCGCCCGTGCCCGCTCCAGCCGAGTTGCAGGTCATGCGCGCCGAGCCCGTGCGTGAGCGCGAGCTGATCACCCGGCTGCAAATTTACCTCGATCAACGCAATTTCGGTCCCGGCAAAATCGACGGACGCTGGGGGGAATTCACAGGGAAAGCCCTCAATCGTTACCAAAAAGCCAGCGGCATGAACGTGGACGGCAAATGGGAATCCATCCCGGATCTGCTCCAGATCAGCCCGATTTACACGAGCTACACGTTGCGGCCCGAGGATTTTAAGCAGGTCGGCGAGATTCCAAAAACGCCCCAGTTGCAGGCCAAGCTAAAGCGGATGCCCTATACTAACATCCTGGAATTCCTTGGGGAGAAGTTCCATTCCGATCCCGAGTTTTTGCTGAAGTTGAACAAAGATCGCAGCATGGCGGCACTGGTGGCTGGCGACGTTATTCGCGTGCCGAACGTGGCTCCGTTTCTCATCGAGGACATGAAGGAAATCGGCAGCCTGCCGCCGGTTCCGGAGTTTGCCACCCGGTCGATTCACATCGACACGGTTAACAAAATGCTCGAGCTGCGCGACGGCGACAAACTGCTCGCGGCGTTTCCGATCACGCCCGGTGCGGCGAATCATCCGGCTCCAAAAGGAACGTGGCACATTGTCGGAATCGCGACGATGCCCTGGTATCGCTGGAACAAGGGCGTGCTGAACAACGGCGTTCCCACGGGTGAATCCTACGAGATTCCAGCCGGACCCAACTGCCCGGTGGGCGTGCTCTGGTGCGGGTTGAACAAACGCGGCGTCGGCGTTCACGGCACGAACAGCCCCGACAATATCGGACGCACGGGGAGCCATGGTTGCATTCGGCTGGCAAACTGGGACGCCGCGCGTTTCGCCAGCATGGTGACCAAAGGGATGACGGTTCTGATTGACGCCGTGGATGTGGCCCCGACCGTTCCTGCGACTCCCACTCCTTCTCCGGTTGCGTCGGCAACTCCGGCTCAGTGAGGAAAATGGGGTGATCGACGGGACTCGAACCCGCAACAACCAGAATCACAATCTGGGACTCTAACCATTGAGCTACGACCACCATTTTCTCTGTCCTCGCGGGCAGGGCGAATTAATAACGCTCGTTGCTGGAAAGCGCAAACCGAAAATTCGGGCGCGGCCAGTGTTTATAAAAAAGCGACCGGCTTCTCGTAGATCGCCAATACGATGCAACCCGACTCACTCGTTACTCTGTGCCGCGTGCCTGGCGGATTGATGATGAGGCTGCCAGCCTGGGCCGTTCCTTGGTCGTCGGTCTGGCTGCCGGTGAGGATGAACAAATGCTCGTAGCCAACGTGTTTGTGGAGCGGAATTTGCCCGTCTTTCTGGAAGCGCAGCAGCGAGGCGCAAGGCCCCGAGTTTCCATCGCCATAGATGCGGAAAATATCGACGCCGTCCTGAAAATACTGCCAGTCCACCTGGTCGGGATCGCGGGCGATGCTTTGCAGATCCAGTAAATCGATGGGTGGAAGGGAGAGAGATTTCAATGGAAGTCGAATGGGAGCGGGGATATCCACTCTGACTCGGTTCACCGTAAAATCAACGGCGGAACCCGGCTTAATTGCCGAGCGCCGCGATGAAAGCCGCCGAATCCGCCACGGCTCCGAAGACGCCGCCCTGCATCTGGATCATTTTTAACGCGGCGAGATAGTTTCCGTGATCGGTGGCACCGGTGCAATCGGTGAGCACGATGCATTCGTAGCCGCGGTCGTTCGCCTCGCGCATCGTGGTGTGCACGCAGACGTCGGTCGTGATGCCGGTGAGCACGATGTGGGTGATGCCGCGGGTGCGCAAGAGCAGGTCGAGGTCGGTCGCGTAGAACGCGCCTTTGCCCGGCTTGTCCACGATCGGCTCACCCTCGATGGGGTACACCTCGGGCACGATGTCCCAACCCGGTTCGCCCCGCACGAGGATGCGACCGCACGGCCCGGCGTCGCCGATGCCCGCACCCATCTGCTTCGACCGCCACAACTTGTTCGGTGGACAGTCGCTGAGATCGGGCTTGTGCCCTTCGCGCGTGTGGATCACGAACAGACCGGCGGTCCGTGCCGCGGCGAGCACCCTCGCGGTGGGTTCGAGACCGGACCGCGTCAGGTTGAGGTCGTAGCCCATGTGGTCGACGTAGCCGCCCGGCCCGCAGAAGTCCGTCTGCCAGTCGATGTTGAGGAGGGCGGTGCGGGCGGGGACGACGCTGCCGTCGTAGGGCCACGCGTACGGTTCGGCGTCCACGACGCCGGCCGGAACGTCCGCCGCGGGCGCGGGGGTGGTGACGGTCTCGCTCACGATCGAGCCTCCGAGGGGGTGACGAGCTGGCCGGGGCCAGCGGATGGGGTGGTCAGGGCGGCGGCCAGTGCGGTCGCCG
>JBDSQB010000016.1:300000-389528 GCA_039930045.1 Chthoniobacterales bacterium
CGATCTCGCACAGATCGTCGATTTTTTGCCTGCTGGCCGCGACACTTACAGTGCCGGGGATGTGATCAATCGTCTTCTTTGAAGACACGCCAAGCCGTTAATAAGAAAGCCCAGATAAAGTTTCCTCTATCTGGGCTAACTAAATGGGCTCAGAGCGCGTCTTAGAAAAGATTGGCGACGAGGGCTTTTTCCTCCTGCAATTCTGCGACGCTGGCGTCGATGCGGCTCCGCGAAAAATCATTGATCGGAACGTTCTGGACGATCTCGTAGTTAGTACCGTTGCTGCGGATGGGGAATGATGAAATCAGTCCCGCTTCAACGCCGTAAGATCCGTCCGAGGCGACCCCCACACTCATCCAGTCACCCGCAGGCGTGGGCGTTGTCAGGGCGCGAACGGTGTCCACCACTCCATTTGCCGCTGAGGCCGCCGAAGAGGAACCACGGGCTTTGATGATCGCCGCTCCGCGCTGTTGCACCGTGGGAATAAAGACTTCCTTCAACCAGGACTCGTCTTTGATAACATCGGTTACCGGCTGGCCGCCTATTTTGGCGTTGTAAAAATCAGGATACTGCGTCGCGGAATGGTTTCCCCAGATCGCCAGGTTTGTCACCGAAGTAACATGCACGCCGGCACGGATGGCGAGCTGGCTTTTGGCGCGATTTTCATCGAGGCGCGTCATGGCGAACCAGCGATCCGCTGAAATTCCCTTCGCGTTGTTTTTCGCAATCAGCGCATTCGTGTTACAGGGATTGCCGACGACCAGTACCCGCACATCGGAAGCGGCATTGCCTTCGATGGCCTTGCCCTGGCTGGTGAAAATCTTCCCATTAATGCCGAGTAGATCCCCGCGTTCCATCCCCGCTTTACGTGGCACGGAGCCGACGAGCAGAGCCCAGTTGACGCCGCGAAATCCTTCGTCCAAATCCGAGGTGGCCACGATCCGGTTGACCAGCGGAAAGGCGCAATCCTGTAATTCCATGACTACGCCTTCGAGAGTTCCGAGAGCGGGTGCGATTTCGATCAGTTGCAGTTCGACCGGTTGGTCGGGACCAAACATGGCACCGGAGGCGATGCGAAACAGGAGGGAGTAACCGATTTGACCGGCAGCTCCCGTGATGGCGAGTTTAATGGGTGTTTTCATAAAAGGAATGAGGTGCGGTTATTTGCCGACGGTGTCTTTGAGCACGGCTAGCGAGTATTCGCGATTGAGCATCGCGATGGTGGAGGACTTGATTTCCACCGGACAAACCGCCTCGCACTCGTAGTAATTCGAGCAATTGCCGAAGCCCTCTGCATCCATTGCCTTGACCATGCCCAGGACGCGACGGGTGCGCTCTGCCGCTCCTTGCGGGAGCAATGCCAGATGGGAAACTTTTGCGGCGACAAATAACATCGCGGAGGAGTTGGGACAGGCAGCGACACACGCGCCACAGCCAATGCAGGCCGCGGCGTCCATGGCTAGATCAGCGTCGCCCTTGGGAATCGGGATGGCATTTCCGTCCGGGGCTGATCCCGCGCGTGCGGTGATAAATCCGCCTGCCTGCTGAATGCGTTCGAACGCACCGCGATCCACAATCAGATCCTTGATCACCGGGAAAGAGTTGGAGCGCCACGGCTCGACATGGATGATTTGCCCGTCCGTAAAATGTCGCATGTGGAGCTGGCAGGTCGTCGTCGCACGCTCGGGGCCGTGGGCCACGCCATTGATGACCAGCGAACACATGCCGCAGATGCCTTCCCGACAATCGTGATCGAAGGCAATGGGTTCCTCATTTTTCGCGACGAGACGCTCGTTCACGATGTCAAGCATTTCGAGAAAGGAGCAATCGGTCGGAATGTTTTCCGCGGGATAGTTGGCGAATGCACCGGGTGCGCCAGCATCACGCTGCCGCCAGATACGCAAAGTTAGATTCAAGGCACTCTTCATAAATTATTTGTAGCTGCGGACAGCAAGATGAATGTTATCGAACTCCAGGGGTTCGATATGTCGAATGGACTGGCCTGATTCACCGGCATATTCCCAGGCTGCGACGTGCGCAAAATGCTCGTCGTCGCGGAGGGCTTCGCCGTCGGGTGTTTGAAACTCCTCGCGGAAATGACCGCCGCAGGATTCCCGGCGTTGCAGCGCATCCAGGCACATCAATTCTCCGAACTCGAGGAAATCGGCGACACGACCGGCCATTTCCAACGACTGATTGAGATTGGCTGATTGACCGAGGACGTTGACGTTTTTCCAGAATTCCTCGCGGATGTTAGGAATCTCGGCGAGCGCCTCTTTGAGTCCTGCTTCGGTCCGTCCCATGCCGCATTTGTCCCAGAGCAAAAGACCCAACTGACGGTGGAAAGAGTCAGGCGAGCGTTTGCCTTTGATGTTGAGAAGTTGTGCCGTGCGTAATTTTACATCGGCAACCGCTTTTTGGAATTCAGGGTGTTCCGTGGTGACCTTTTTGCTGCCGTGTTCGGAGAGATAATTTCCAATCGTGTAAGGAACTACAAAATAGCCATCGGCCAACCCCTGCATCAGAGCACTAGCTCCGAGACGGTTCGCTCCGTGATCGGAAAAATTTGCCTCACCTAGCACGTGCAATCCGGGCAGGTTGGACATCAGATTGTAGTCCACCCAAAGGCCGCCCATGGTGTAATGGACCGCCGGGAAAATGCGCATGGGAACCTGGTAGGCATTCTCAGCGGTGATCTTGTGATACATTTCGAAAAGATTGCCGTAACGCTCGCGAATCACCGGCTCGCCAAAACGCTTGATGGCATCTGCGAAGTCGAGGTAGACGCCGAGCTTGCCCGGTCCGACACCGCGTCCTTCATCGCAAACCTGCTTGGCTGCACGGGAAGAAATATCGCGTGGAGCGAGATTGCCGTAACTGGGATATTTTCGTTCGAGATAGTAGTCGCGCGCCTCTTCCGGGATCGAAGCCGGTGGTTTTTCACAATCCTCCTTCTTCTTCGGCACCCAGACCCGACCGTCATTCCTCAGGGACTCCGACATGAGAGTTAGCTTCGATTGAAACTCCCCGTGAACAGGAATACACGTGGGGTGAATTTGCGTGTAGCAAGGGTTGGCAAAATACGCGCCTTTTTTGTGGGCGCGCCACGTGGCGGTGACATTGCAGCCTTTGGCGTTGGTCGAAAGATAGAAGGCGTTTCCATAGCCGCCGGTGGCTAGAAAGACCGTGTCGCCTGCGTGTGAGCTGATTTCACCACTCACCATATCTCGGACCACGATGCCTTTGGCATGACCGTCCACCAGCACCAGATCGAGCATTTCGCTGCGGGGAAACATTTCGACATTTCCTGCGGCGATCTGCGCGTTCAATCCGGAGTATGCGCCGAGCAGAAGCTGCTGGCCGGTCTGGCCGCGGGCATAAAAAGTTCGCGAGACCTGGGCGCCGCCGAACGAGCGGTTGGCGAGGAGTCCGCCGTATTCACGAGCAAACGGAACGCCTAGCGCGACGCATTGGTCAATGATGGCCGCGCTCACTTCGGCGAGCCGGTAAACATTCGCCTCGCGGGCGCGGAAATCACCGCCCTTGATGGTGTCGTAAAAGAGTCGTTGGGTGGAATCACCGTCGTTTTGGTAATTTTTGGCCGCATTGATGCCGCCTTGCGCAGCGATCGAGTGGGCGCGTCGCGGGCTGTCCTGATAACAGAAGCATTTCACCTTGTAGCCCATTTCGCCGAGACTGGCGGCTGCGCTGGCTCCGGCAAGACCCGAACCAACGATGATGATGGTGTATTTGCGGCGATTGGCCGGATTGATCAGCTTGGATTCAAACTTATGTTTCTCCCACTTTTTTTCCAGGGGACCGGTTGGGATTTTGGCGTCGAGAGTCGTCATGTTAGTGGTGCGCAGGCAGTTTTAACAACCCGAGCAGAACGGCCGCGGGGATTGAGATGTAACCTGCGAAAATTAGGAACGATATCGCCGGGCTGATCATGGCGAGGGGCTTGGCAAAATTGCGGGTGCGTCCGCCGAGAGTTTGCAGAAAACTTTGAATGCCGTGGCTCATGTGCAGGCAGAGGAGGAAGATGCCGAGAATGTAGAAGGCCGAGGCGCGCCAGTCCTGGAAGCCGGCAATCATCATCGAATAGACATCGTGACGGCCCGCTGCATCGTGCCAGGTTCTCCAATCCGGATGAATCTTCAACGCGGTGAAATGGAGCAGGTGAAAGATGACGAAACAGAGGATGATCGATCCGCTGGCGGCCATGGTTCTTGCAGCAATGGTAGCCGCGACGGTTTTGGTAACCGCGTATTTATGTGACCGCGCCCGACGGTTCCCGATGGCCAGTCGGACAGTCATCAAAATGTGAACGACGATGGTGGCGAGCAGGAACCCGCGAATCACCCACAAGAGGTCGCCGAGGCTTTGCAGCCGTTCGGCGTAAACGTTAATCATTTCCTGTCCGAGGAAAATTTGAAGGTTGCCGATCATGTGACCGGTGACGAAGCCGACGAGGATCACTCCACTAATGGCGACTAACCATTTTTTGCCGATGGATGATTGATAAAAGGAAATCAGAGAATGCATTTTTAAAACTTGGCTAACGTAAGGGTGACGTCCCATCTGCGCTTACCGGCAATTGCCTAGGACGGCTCATAATTTGTCCTGCCTCGTGGTTACATGAACAGCAGGACGAGTATTTGAGCGCACACCACACGGAGGAGCATGGTGAGAGGATAGACGGTGGCGTAGGAGACCGATGGCGCGTCGGAACCACTGACAGTGTTGGCAAAAGCCAGCGCCGGTGGATCGGTCATACTACCGGCCAGCAGACCGCAGATACTAATGAAGTTGGTCTTGCAAAAGAGTCTCGCGAAGAGCCCTACGATGAGCAGTGGAAGGATGGTAATGATTCCAGCGAGTGCCATCCATTTAAGCCCATCGCCGTGAACCAGAGTCTCCACGAATCGCTCGCCGGAATGCAGCCCGACACAAGCGAGAAACAGGACAATGCCGAGTTCACGGATCGCGAAGTTTGCGTTGATCGGCATATACCAGAGCAAGCGTCCAATGCGACCGATGCGTGCAAGGATGATGGCAACTAGGAGCGGGCCGCCAGCCAAGCCTAACTTGACCGGCGCGGGAATGCCAGGAAAGGCAACCGGGATACTGCCCAGCAAGACGCCCAGACCGATACCTAGAAAAATCGGGATGAGTTCGGTGTGGTTGAGCTGTTTGACCGAATTTCCCAGTTTCTCGGCGGCGCGTGTGATGTCTTCATCGCGACCAACCAAAACCAGCATGTCACCAAATTGTAGCCGCTGATTTGGGGTGGCACTCAACTCAATTTCGGCGCGGGAGACGCGCGTCACCGTTACGTCGTAGCCCTGCAGAAAATTCAATTCCTGAATCGACTTTCCGAGCGTGTCTTTTTGGGTGACAACCACGCGACGGCTGACGAGCTGGCTTTGCAGCGTTCTCAGATCAAACGAGCTGATCTCGCCTGCGATCAATCGCAACTCCTCCAGTTTCTCGCTGGGGCCGATGGCGAGCAGCGTGTCTCCGAGATGAACAATGTCCTCCGGCCCCGCGAGGGAGACCTCTTCGCCATGTTTGATGCGCGATATCACCACACCAAGCGAATCGAACACGGGAATTTCGCGAATTCGCTTACCTTCCAGATTGTGGTTATCGATTAGAATGTTGAGGTGCGAAAGCGTGGCCTGTTTGCCGGTGACGCTGAGAAGTTCGGTCGTTTCCTTTTTTAAGTTGATACTAAAAAGCGCCCGCAGAAAGAGCATGGTTAGAATAATGCCCAGAATGCCAAACGGATAAGCCACGGCGTAACCCAGGCCGGGTAGTGAACTGGCATCCACTGCGGCGTGCGGCAGACTGCGGATGGCTTCCTGAGCCGCACCCAGCGAAGGGGTATTGGTGGTTGCGCCAGAAAAAAGTCCCACCGCCACCGCCATGGGAACACCGGCCCATTTGGAGATGCCAACAGCGATCCCGGCACCAAGCAGAACGATGGCGGCAGCCATGAGATTGAGCGGCAACCCTTGTTGACGTAACGATGCAAAAAATCCGGGTCCGACTTGCATACCGATCGTGTAAACAAAGAGAATCAAGCCAAACTCCCGCGCAAATTCGAGCACCGTATGATCAATGGTGACGCCTAAGTGTCCCAGAAACAGGCCGGAGAATAGGACCCCCGCGATTCCGAGGCCGATCCCTTTAATCTTCAAACTGCCCAGCCCCAACCCGAGGACGGCTACTACTGCCAGAATCAGCACAGCGTGCGCCATGCTCTGGCCGTGAATGAGTTCGGTAAGCCAGTTCATAAACGAAGGTGGGCGGAAGATTTGGTCCGAGGGGTGGAGTTTGGCGGGAATGGCGACATGCTTCACTAGCGTCACTCGCCCGCAGCTAACTGACTACGCGTGGCTTGTGTATTTCTCCACGAAACTTGGTGTTGCGGTAACTTCTCTTCGTTTTGGACATGCATAGCAAGAAACAGTTGCTTCCGGGCAAGACATGGACAGCGAATTTGCTTCGCTGTGTCAGGTTTGGGGAACGATGGACACGATTGATTTGCCAATGCTTGAAACGACAATACCGCTCGCGAACGACCCGTCGCTGACTCTGGTGGCGCGCCTCTGTATTTCCGCAGGGAAACTTTTGCTGCAAAGCGGAGCCAGTGGAAGGATCGTCAATGAGGCCGTGTCGGATATTAGCTCGGCGCTGGGATGTGATTCTGCGGAAGTGTTAGTCCAGCACGCCGCAGTGCTGGTGACCATCCATCGCGGGGCAAAATCCTGCATGCAAATGAGCAAGGCCGCCGAGCATGGAGTCAACCTTCGACGCACGCAGGCGGTGCGTCAGATCATCCGGGATTTGATCGCCAAAAAACTGGATTGCGCGGCTGCACAAAATCGGATGGATCGCGTGCTGGAAACGACAGCAGCGTATCCGGTCTGGATGGTTTGTGTGGCCACGGGAGTTGCCTGCGGTTCTTTTGGCCGTTTGCTGGGCGCGGATTGGCCTTCGTTTTTGCCGACACTGATCGGTAGCGCCTGCGGGCAATGGTTGCGTCACACGCTCTTTCACAAGCGCCACAATATATTCGTGGTTGCCGTCTCTGTTAGTTTTCTTTCGGCTTTTATCGCCGGATTGGGCGCCCGACTTAGCGGCAGTGCGAATGTTCCCCTGGCCTCCGTCGCGGCCGTCTTATTGTTAGTACCCGGAATTGCCATCCTGAATGCCCAAGTGGACATCTTGGAAGGTAAGCCGAATCTAGCCGCTGCCCGCGCCCTGCGGGTGCTCTATTTGTTGCTCTTTATGGCGCTGGGTCTCGCCCTCGCTCAAGCCCTCGTTCTACCACATCCATGAATCCCATCATCCTTCACATTCTTCACCAGGCGCTTTTCGGCGGTCTCGCCGCCGTCGGTTTTGCCGTTCTCTTCAATACTCCGCCTCGCATGCTGCCGCTCTGTTTTGGAGCTGGAGCCCTGGCTCTCGCAGTGAGAACCAGCGGACAGGACCTTGGCTATTCTCTGGCCGTCGCTTCTTTTTTTGCGGCTTTGCTGCTGGCGATTGTGGACAAGCTCTGGCAGGAATTTCCATCTCCGCGCGGTTCCGTACTAGCAGTGTCGGGCTCGATTCCGATGATACCCGGCAGCCTTGCTGCAAAAGTGTTCATGAGCGTTTTTGCCTTTCTCCGCACGGGGAAAAGTGTCGGCACCGACGCGACAATCGCTACTTGGGATAATATGTTGATGTTGATCTTTACCCTCGGGGCAATCGGCACTGCCCTGGCCCTGCCATCCTTGGTTCCTCCTGTGAAACAGGAAGCCTAGTTCGCCCATTTTTTAATTCAGGGCGCGAGGCGGGCGATAACCCACGAGTCATCCGGTTGCCAGACATATTCAAAACGATCGTGCAACCGGTGTGCTCCGCCCTGCCAAAACTCCAGCCTCTCCGGCACGACGCGATAGCCGCCCCAAAATGGTGGCAGCGGGATCTGGCCGTCGCCGAATTTTTGTTTCATGCCTTCCCACGCCATTTCCAGAATGCGACGCGAAGTAATGGCCGCGCTTTGTTTCGACGCCCATGCCGCCAATTGGCTTTCGCGCGGACGGCTGATGAAGTAGTTGAGCGTTTCCATCGTTGATAAGGCAATGGCAGCGCCGGTGACAATGACTTGGCGTTCTAGTGCCAGCCAAGGGAAGAGCAAAGAGACGTGAGGATTTTCGCGAATGTGCTGCGCCTTGCGACTCTCCAAGTTAGTAAAAAAAACGAAGCCTCGCTGGTCGCAACCTTTGAGCAGCACTGTACGGAGCAGGGGATGTCCTTCGTGATTCACGGTGGCCAGACTCATCGCGGTGGGCTCAATCGTTCCGGCCTGAACGGCTTGCTCGAGCCAAAGGCGAAATTGAGCGATCGGATCGGGGTCGAGTGACTCGCGCCGCAGCTTATCGCGAGTGTAATCGCGCCGGATGTCTGCCAGATTCATTAGTTAGATTATAAACCAAAAAGGCCCGCGCTGCGAATGCAGCGCGAGCCCTCGGGAGGGAATGGGCGTTGATCTTACAACCGCGAGATCAGCAATTCGCGCTGGAACAACAATTCTTTCGGAAGATCCGCGTGCAGGTTGATGAATAACTCATCCTGTAGCATCACTTCACGTTTCCAACCCTGGACGTCGATGGCCAATGCTTCGCGCAGGGTTGCCTCATCATAGTTCTTGATGCCGGTGATATCGATGTCTTTAGGATCGGGCATCCAGCCGAGAGGAGTTTCCTCTGCGTAAACGGTGCCGTGGCAACGGTCAATGATCCACTTCAGGACGCGCATGTTGTCGCCGAAACCGGGCCAGAGGAATTTACCGCCTTCGCCTTTGCGGAACCAGTTGACGTGGAATATTTTTGGTGGGCGCGTGAGCTCTTTGCGCATCTCCAGCCAATGCGCGCAATAATCGCCCATGTTGTAGCCGGCAAATGGTAGCATTGCGAAGGGATCGCGCCGGACCTGGCCGAGTGTTCCGGCCGCGGCTGCGGTCATTTCCGAACCCATGGTTGCACCAAGGTAGGTGCCGTGAATCCAGTTGAATGCCTGGAAAACCAGCGGCATCGTCGTGGCTCGGCGTCCCCCGAAGATAAAAGCGCTGATAGGAACACCTGCTGGATCGTCTGCCTTGTCGTCGAGCACGGGATTGTTCGCCATCGGCGCGGTGAAACGGGCGTTGCCGTGTGCGGCAGTCCGGCCGCAGTCGGGTGTCCAGGCTTTCCCGGTCCAATCCGTGAGCTTGGCGGGCGGAACGTCAGTCATTCCTTCCCACCAGACATCGCCGTCTTCGGTGAGCGCAACGTTGGTAAAGATGGTGTCCTTGCTGCAGGAATTGAGCGCGTTGGCGTTCGATTTTTCCGAGGTTCCTGGCGCGACGCCGAAATAACCCGCCTCGGGATTGATCGCGTAGAGTCGTCCATCCGCACCCGGTTTGATCCATGCAATGTCATCGCCGATCGTGGTCACTTTCCAGCCCTTGAGTTCCGGTGGTGGAATCAGCATGGCGAAGTTAGTCTTTCCACAAGCGCTGGGAAAAGCGGCTGCCGCGTAAGTTTTTTCACCTTCAGGTGATTCGACGCCAACGATCAGCATGTGCTCGGCCATCCAGCCTTCGTCACGTGCCATGCAGGAAGCGATGCGCAGGGCGAAACATTTTTTGCCTAACAATGCATTGCCGCCGTAGCCGCTGCCGTAGGACCAGATTTCCCGGGTTTCGGGGAAATGAACGATGTATTTGGTTTCCCGGTTGCAGGGCCAGGAGACATCTTTTTGTGCGGGTGCGAGCGGTGCGCCGACGGAATGGACGCAGGGAACGAATTCCCCTTCGTCGCCGAGAACATCGAGCACGGCGCTGCCCATGCGAGTCATGATCCGCATGTTCACCACGACGTAGGGAGAGTCGGAGATTTCCACACCAATATGGGAGATGGGCGAACCGAGCGGGCCCATGCTGAACGGCACCACATACATCGTGCGGCCACGCATACAGCCTTGGAAGACACCATTCAGTGTCTTGCGCATCTCGGCAGGATCGGTCCAGTTGTTAGTAGGACCCGCGTCGCGTTTGCGTTTGCTGCAGATAAAGGTGCGGTCTTCAACACGCGCCACGTCGCTTGGATCGGAGAGGGCGAGATAACTGTTGGGACGTTTCACCGGATTCAGGCGTGTGAAAGTGCCGGTGCCGACCATTTGTCCGCACAGCCGGTCATATTCTTCCTGCGTGCCGTTGCACCAATAGACGCTCTCGGGCTGACAGAGCTTTTGCATCCGCTCGACCCAGGCGAGCAGCGATTTATTTCGAGTGATGGGCGCAGTGGATTTAGTTAGCGGTAGTTCAGATACAGTATTCATTGCGGCATCATTCTTCCACAGTTGCGTCAGCCGCGATCCACAAGGGTTGTCCAACACCAAGCGTTTCTTGTTCTTTTAGTCATCATGAACTCACGAAACATCCTTGGCAATTTCTGCGTGTCTTCAGGCAAATCGTGTAAAGCGGAATTTCACTTCATCGCCCAAGTTGACGGCAGTTAACCAACCAACACTACTCAACATACTTTATGATTAAAATCGGCATCAATGGCTTCGGCAGAATCGGACGGCTCGTGTTTCGCGCCATCTGTGATCAAGGTCTTCTCGGCAATACTATCCAAGTCATCGCAGTCAATGACCTGGTCCCGGCAGACAACCTAGCTTACTTGCTGAAATACGATTCCACCCAAGGTCGATTCAAGGGTGAAGTTAGCAGCGCCAAATCGGATCCTTCCAAAGCGGAAGACGATCTTCTCATCGTCAACGGCAACGAGATTAAATGTCTCGCGGTCAAGGAAGGTCCCGCAGCATTGCCATGGAAAGAGCTGGGCGTGGATATTGTCGTGGAAGCAACCGGACTTTTCACCGAAGCGGCAAAAGCCAAGGGACACTTGGACGCCGGCGCAAAGAAAGTGCTCATTTCTGCCCCTGGTAAAGGCGAGGACATCACCATTGTCATGGGAGTCAACCACGAAAAATATGACGACTCCAAACACCACATTATTTCCAATGCCAGTTGTACCACGAACTGTCTCGGACCGATCGTGCATGTCTTGTTGAAAGAAGGTTTTGGGATCGAAGAAGGTCTGATGACTACGGTACATAGCTATACGGCCACGCAAAAAACCGTCGATGCTCCTTCCCGCAAGGATTGGAAAGGCGGACGGTCCGCTGCGCTGAATATCATCCCGTCTACTACAGGCGCCGCGAAGGCGGTGGGCCTGGCCATTCCCGAAGTGCAGGGCAAGCTAACTGGCATGGCCTTCCGTGTGCCGACGCCGACTGTTAGTGTCGTCGATCTAACAGTTCGCACCGAAAAGGAAACGTCCTACGCGGAAATCTGCGTTGCCATGAAAAAAGCGAGCGAAACCTACCTCAATGGCATACTAGCTTATACAGGTGACGAGGTTGTCTCCAGCGACTTCATTCACGACACGCACTCGAGCATTTTCGATTCGGGTTCCGGCATGGGCCTGAACAGCCGATTCTTCAAGCTAGTAAGCTGGTATGACAACGAATGGGGATACTCCGTGCGTTGCGTCGATCTGATTCGTTACATCGCAGGTAAGATGTAATCCGGCGCCCCTCGATTGACCCTATTCGCATGAGCAATCTCCATAGTAACCGCGCCAGAGCCGCCGTGTTGACGGCGCCGAGCCGGATCGAAATCCGGGAGTTCCCCATTCCGGAAATCAAGGACGATGAAATCCTTCTCGGCATCGAAGGCTGCGGCATTTGCGGCACCGACGTGCATGAATATAAACGTGATCCCTTCAAACTCATTCCAGTCGTGCTTGGGCACGAAGGCACGGGAACCATCCAAGTGCTCGGATCGGAGGTGAAAACCGACAGCGCGGGAGAGTCGCTCTCTATTGGCGATCAGGTGGTAACATCCGTGCTGGTGCCGCACGACTGCGAATTCACGAAGGATTTCCCGGCACGCTCAAACCTCAGCGATGGACTCGGTGTTTACGGGCTTTTCCCCGACTCGGAGGACTACCACTTGAATGGCTACTTCGCCACTCACATGGTGATTCGGGGGGGCTCGACCGTTTTCAAAGTGAATGGCATGAGCGTAAAGCAGAGAATGCTCATCGAGCCCATGGCGGTGACAGTGCATGCGCTCGAACGCGCAAAAACCACAGGATTGCTGAACTTCGCTAGTACCGTCCTCGTGCAAGGTTGCGGGCCGATCGGGCTGATGATGATCGCAACGCTTTTTGCCAATGGAAATGGGAATATCATCGCGGTGGACAGCGTGCCGCAGCGTCTCGAAATGGCCGCACGCATGGTGCGGCGACAACTATCGACGTTAGCACGAAAGAGGCGGCGGCGAGGCTGGTGGAAGTGCGTTCGCTGACCAAAGGGCGCGGAGTCGATTTTGCCTTTCAATGCACGGGCGTTCCCGCTGCTGCGGCGGCGATCTGGAAATATGTGCGCCGCGGCGGCGGCTTATGCGAAGTCGGTTTTTTCATGGACAATGGCGAGTGCTCGATTAATCCGCATGAGGACCTCTGTAAAAAGGAAATCACCGCTGTGGGTTCTTGGGTTTACACGGCGGGCGAGTATCCGGTCGCCATCGCGATGATCCGACATCTGGCGCGAATTGGGATTCAGATTGAAGACCTCGTGACGCACACCTTTTCACTCGACGAAATCAACCAGGCGATGGAAACAAATATCGCGATGGAAGGTATCAAACTGGCAGTCGTGCCAAGTTAATCAGAGCAGTTTAAGAAGTGTAGCCGCGCAAGAGTAGGAACTTGAGTGGGAAAACTCTGTGGAGCACATGCGCTACGCAGACGAAAACTGTCGTGAACTCGCCGCTATTCCATGCGCTGACAATTACTGGAAATGTTGTGAGCGAGGTTTGCTCCGCTCGATTCACGTTATCACGTGTCACTCGGCCGCTTGAACGGCGGTGAGGGCGATGGTGTAGATGATGTCGTCAACTAGCGCGCCGCGTGAGAGATCGTTAACTGGGCGTCGCAGGCCCTGAAGCATGGGGCCGATCGAGATGACGTTAGCGCTTCGTTGCACCGCTTTGTAGGTGGTGTTCCCGGTATTCAGATCGGGAAAAACGAACACCGTCGCACGTCCGGCGACCAGACTGTCCGGTGCTTTTTGTTTGGCGACGTCGAGCGTGGCTGCGGCGTCGTATTGGAGGGGACCGTCGATGAGTAACTCGGGTCTCAATCCTTGAGCGATGAGAGTTGCCTCGCGCACTTTTTCCACATCCACTCCCGAGCCACTTTCGCCGGTGGAATAGGAAATCATGGCCACGCGTGGAAGTATGCCAAAGCGAGCGGCTGAGTCCGCACTCTGAATGGCTATTTCTGCCATCGTTGCAGCGTCTGGATCTTGTATCACCGCGCAATCTCCATAGACCAGAACCTGGTCTGGCAGACACATGAAAAAGACCGACGACACCGACTTGATACCCGGCTTGGTTTTGATGAGTTGAAGCGCAGGCCGGATAGTATTCGCGGAGGAGTGAACCGCACCCGAGACCAAGCCGTCCACCTCGCCGAGTGCTAACATCACCGTGCCGAGCACGACATTGTCTTCGAGTTGATCGGCCGCGGACTGGCGCGGAAGATTCTTGTGCTTTCGCATTTCAACCAAGGCATCGACGTAGTTGACGCGGACCGCGTCGGCGTCAATAATTTCGACTCCGGGGGGAAGCTGCACATCCTGCGCAGCGGCGACACGTCGAATCTCGCCGGGATCTCCCAGCAGGACGCAACGGGCGAATCCGCGTTCTGTGCAGGTGGCCGCCGCACGAATGGTGCGAGGCTCCGAGCCTTCGGGAAGGATGATTCGTTTGTTAGCCACACGGGCGCGTTCGGTGAGTTGGAAGCAGAAAGCGGCTGGCGAAAGACGCGTTTCAAGATCGCGCTTGCACCGTTCCTCGATCCACTTGGCGTCGATGTATTCGGACACAAATTCCATGGCTTCATTGATGCGCTGTGAATCATCCGCAGGCACCTCGGTGCTCATGGCGTTAAGGCGGGAGGCGGTGTCGTAGGAATTCGTCTGCACGCGCAGTACTGGCAGACCGCTGACAATTCCGGGATAGCAAAGTTTGTAAATTCTCTCGTCCAGCACGGTATCACCGGTGAGGACGAGACCGGCAATCGGGATTTTATTGAGCGCGGCCATGCATGTCGCCAGCAGGATATCGTCACGATCCGCCGGCGCCACGAGGATGTTTCCAGGCCGAAAAACGTGCATCATGTTAGGCACCGTTCGTGCCAGCAGATGGATCGCTT
Source organism: Chthoniobacterales bacterium (assembly GCA_039930045.1). Lineage (NCBI taxonomy): Bacteria > Pseudomonadati > Verrucomicrobiota > Spartobacteria > Chthoniobacterales > Chthoniobacterales bacterium. Next base: position 314,325 of record JBDSQB010000016.1, read on the forward strand.
TCACACGCCGGGAATCGATTTCGCCAGCGGATAGAATTTCCGCGTCCAGATGGCGGGCAATGTCGATCGTGCGACAATAAGTGAGCGCCTCGTTTTCCGGAACAAAGCCGACCAGCGGAGGCATGGTTTCGGACAAGGCTTCATAAGTTTTTCGTGCAGTGCGCAAGGCCTCCGCCGGATTTATTTCGCCTACACGAACGCGGTTTAAAATGCAGCCTGCAATTCGGCTTCGGTCGCCGCTCGCGAAACGTCGCGCGGCCAGATCGATTTGATCGCGAAGCTGCTGGGTCAGGCCGTTGGCGGCATTCCCCACAAGAATGACTTCCGCGCTCAACGTCCGAATTAATTCCGCGTTGAGCTTGCCAATGTAGGAATCGTCCGCGACCGGCACCAAACCTTCCATCACCATGATGTCGACATCCTGAGAGGACTCGTGGAATTCCCGCATGACGATCCCCATCAACTCATCGATTCGACCTTCGCCGACCATCTTTTCGGCGCGGTCCAGACTGATCGGCGTCGCGGGCCGAAGGCTCGTTGTCGCGCGGATAAAATGGGTTGAGCGATCGGGCCCCTCCTCACCGAGCATGATCTGGCCAATGGGTTTGCAAAATCCGACACGCAACCCGCGTTTATCCAGCGCCCTCACGAGTCCTAGCGAAACTGCGGTGATGCCGGCTTTGCTGGAGATCGGAACGAGGAAAAAAGTGTGTTTCATGAGGGATCAAGTGGTTTGAGAAATTCTGCAGTGCAGGCGGCAATGGCGCGTTCCTCGCTGGTCGGAATCACGAGACAGGTGAGGCCCGAATCCGCCGAAGTAATCCTGCCATTGGTGTTTGCCCCGTGAACTGCGTTTAGCGCCGGATCGAGCTTCGGGCGCAGGAGAGCCAGGAAATCCAGTGTCCGCTCGCGAACTCGTGAGGTGTTTTCTCCAATGCCGCCTGTGAAAACCAGCGCATCGACCCGATCCAGTCCGGCCGCCATCGCGAGGACACCTTTGGCGAGACGATAACAAAAAAGATCAATCGCGAGAGTGGCGCGCTGGTAGCCTTCCCCGGCGGCCTGGATGATGGCGCGCATGTCGTTACTCACTCCGGAAACGCCCAGTAGCCCGCTCCGTCGATTGAGCATTTCATTAACCTCTTCAGCCGACATGCCGGCGACGCGCTGGAGATAGGATTGGATGTTAGGATCCACGTCTCCGCTGCGCGTTCCCATCATCAACCCCTCCAGCGGCGTCAGGCCCATCGTCGTATCGACGCTCTTTCCGTCGCGAATGGCGCAGGCACTGCATCCGTTTCCCAAATGCGCCGTAATCAGATGCAACTCCGACAGCGGTCTGCCCAGGCTTTCCGCCGCTTTTCCCGCCACATATTGGTGACTGGTTCCGTGTGCTCCATAACGCCGAACCGCATACTTTTTGTAAATTTCGTAAGGCAACGCATAGGACCACGCGTGCTCAGGCATGGTTTGATGAAATGCCGTGTCGAACACCGCGACGTGAGGCACGTTGGGAAAAATCTTCCGCGCAATCCGAATCCCGATCGCGTGGGCGGGGTTGTGCAGCGGTGCCAGATCGCGACAGAGCTCGATCTTCGCCAGCACGTCCGAGTTGATGAGGGTGGCTTTGTTAAAATATTCGCCGCCGTGAACCACACGATGCCCGACTGCATCGACATGCAGTGGTTTTCCGAAAGCTTCTTCCAAGACATGGACCGCTTCCGTGAGAGCTTGTTCATGGTCCGCTCCGGCAAAGTCTCTAGTCGTTTCCAAGCCACTGATCTTCCAGCGCCCTGTAGCATCGGGACCGCCGAGACGTTCAAAGACTCCCTCCGCGCGAAATTCGCCACCAACGAGCAATGCGAATTTCAGCGACGAGCTGCCACAGTTAACAACGAGAATGTGGGGGAGGGGATTCATGGAGTTTGGCGGATCGGCAAGTTAGGAGGCGTCCGATGGCACGCATTTGGCGCATGAACCGTTGTTGATTTGCTGAAAAAAATCGTTGCCTTTGTCATCAACGAGAATGAACGCCGGAAAGTCTTCGACTTCAATTTTCCAGATCGCTTCCATTCCGAGTTCGGGATATTCGAGGACCTCGACTTTCTTGATATTATTCTGGGCGAGGATGGCCGCCGGACCGCCGATGCTTCCGAGATAGAAGCCTCCGTAACGCTGACAGGCGTCTGTGACCTGCTGGCTGCGGTTTCCTTTGGCTAGCATAACCATCGAGCCGCCGTGGCTCTGAAAAAGATCGACATAGCTGTCCATCCGTCCTGCCGTGGTGGGTCCGAACGAGCCGCTGGGCATCCCCTTGGGCGTTTTGGCGGGACCCGCGTAATACACGGGATGCGACTTGAAATAATCCGGCAGGCCCGCGCCGGAATCAACGCGCTCTTTCAACTTGGCGTGCGCAATGTCGCGGCCAACGATGATCGTGCCGTTCAGCGAGAGTCGCGTGGCGACGGGATATTTGGTTAGTTCGGCGCGAATTTCAGCCATCGGGCGGTTCAGGTCGATTTTGACAACAGTGCCTTCCGTGGCGTTTTTCCGGTAACTTTCTGGAATGAAACGCTCCGGGTGATTTTCGAGTTTCTCGATCCAGACACCGTCGCGATTGATTTTCGCCTTAATGTTGCGATCCGCCGAACAGGAGACGCCCATCCCGACCGGACACGACGCGCCGTGCCGCGGCAGACGGACCACGCGCACATCGAGTGCAAAATATTTCCCGCCAAATTGCGCCCCAATCCCGAGATCCTGCGCAGCCTTGAGTAAACGTGCTTCGAGGTCACGATCACGAAATGCCTGGCCGGTCGCGTTGCCTTTGTCAGGGAGCGCGTCGAGATATTTTACCGATGCCAGCTTCACGGTTTTCAGGCACGCCTCGGCGCTGGTCCCGCCGATGACGAACGCGATATGATAAGGTGGACACGCTGCGGTCCCGAGGCTTTTCATTTTTTCCACGAGTGTCTTTTCGAGAGTCTTGGGATTGAGGAGTGCCTTGGTTTCCTGAAAGAGGTAGGTTTTGTTCGCCGAGCCGCCGCCTTTGGCGATGAAAAGAAATTTATACTCGTCGCCATCAGTCGCGTAGAGGTCGATCTGCGCGGGCAGATTATTTCCTGAGTTTTGCTCCTCATACATATCGAGGGCCACCGTTTGCGAATAGCGCAGATTTTCCCGCGTGTAGGTTTCGCAAATACCTCGTGATAGTGCTTCCTCGTCGCCACCGCCGGTCCAGACTTGCTCGCCTTTTTTTCCGACCACGGTTGCCGTGCCGGTATCCTGACAAAATGGGAGCACGCCTTTCGCGGCGACCTCCGCATTGCGCAGCAGGGTGAGCGCGACGTAGCGGTCGTTTCCGCTGGCCTCTGGGTCATCGAGAATCGCTGCCACCTGGGCGGATGCGCCGGGCGCAGCATGTAGGAGCAATCGTGAAACGCCGCACCGGCCAGCTTGGTTAGGGTTTCCGGCGCGACCTGCAGGATGGTTTTGCCTTGGAATTCCGCCGTCGAAACGCCGTCCGGGCTCAGTTGGTAGTATTCGGTCCCGTCTTTCCCGAGCGGGAAAGGTTCCTGATAGGTAAAGCTCGACATAAATTTTTATACTCCCGGAAATGCCGCGAGAAGATCCCGGATCACCTCATCGTTCATCGGGCTGATTGGACCGACTGCGCGGCTTTGAATGATCGCCGTTGCGGTGGCTTCGAGCACTTCGAGGCGGTCGAAGGCGTCGAGGACAGTCCGCCCGGCAATGAGCACTCCATTATGCCGCAGGAGAGCGACAGGATTAGCCGGTGTGACGATTTTTGCCACTTCCCTGCAATCGCCAAACAGATGTTCAAACGGAATGGTCTGCACGTCCTTCAGGAATAAATAACTCTCCGGGATGGTGCGCGTATCGAGAGGGAAATCACTAACACAAAACGAGCTCGCATGAACCGGCATGGCGTTGGTGATTGCATGGATTTCCGGATGCGCCTCGTAAATGGCTGAGTGCAGCATGACGGCACGGCTGGGCATGCGGTGCTCGGGGCGTTGGCCATCACGAATAATAACCATGTCTTCAAGTTTCAGCTCGCGCCGGTCCACAAACGCCGGGGTAATCATAAACGCGTCCTCGTCGATTCGCGCGGAAAAGGTTCCTTCAGTACTAGTCATTAATCCATGCGCGTAGGCGCGGTGGACGAAATCGCAAATTTCTTTGCGCAGCTCCTTGCCCCGACTGGTCGGTGTGCGCGGCTGGCAGACCGGCAAAAGATTACGCGGCTTTTTCGATAGCTCAATCTGCTCATCGGTCAGCGAATGGACGCTCCCCAACTGGTTGGCATAGATGTTGGTTTGCGCGGTGAATTCCAATGTTTCAAATCGCTTGAAGGCATCGGCCAGATCGGTCCCGCCGATCACGACTCCGTGATTTTCGAGTACGACACAATTCGGTTTTGACGCTGCCGCAAATTCAGCCGCTATCGTTTTACCGAGCTCCTGACTACCCGGTACCTCATAACGCGCAAAGGCCACTTTTCCACACACATGCCATGGCTCGGGAAAAAGTCGTGTCTCCGGCACCTGGCTGCAAATGCTGAAGCTAACGAGGGCGCTCGGATGCGCGTGGATGATCGCGCGAATATCCGGACGTGCCTGATAAATGCTAAGGTGGAACGGATTTTCGGATGATGCCGGATGCAGTCCGTCGCGTTTCCCGTCGGGATGAATGCAAACAATATCCTGCCGTCGCAGGCTGCCTTTGTCGACCCTGGCCGGTGTGATCCAGACGTCGTCATTTTCATCACGCACAGAAACATTGCCGCCGGATGTGGTGGTCATGTTGCGTCCGTAAACGCGCTCCATGACGGCAACAATTTGATCGCGTGGATGAAGGAGATGGAATGTCATTATAAGTTTATTGGATTAAAAATCAGGGGCGCCATCCTTGCAGGACACGCAGATAATTGGCGCGCTCAAAGGCGGCGGGATCGGGGCAATGCCGCAGGCTCATCGAACCGCGGAGCTGATCGAGAGACTCATATTCGTGCTCCTCCAGCCAGCTGGTCATTTCGTCAAGGACACCACCGAGCCAATCCGGGCCACGCTTCAGCAACGCAGAAACCATCTGCACCGCATCCGCGCCGGTCATAATGGCTTTGATCGCATCTTTGGCCAGGTGGACGCCGCCGGTCACAGCGTAGGAAGTTTTCACGCTTGCACTCAAAATCGCGAGCCAGCGCAGGCGCAAAAGCAACTCGCTGGAATCGGAAAGTCGCAGTGCCGGCACGACTTCCAGGGTCTCGATATCGATGTCGGGCTGATAGAAACGATTGAATAGCACCAGTCCATTCGCTCCGCTGTTAACGAGGGTTTGAGCGATATGAGGAAGTGCGGTGAAGAATGGCGAAAGTTTCACGGCTACTGGAATCGTGACATTCGATTTCACCGCCTCGAGTATCTCCGTGGCGCGTTTCAGTACATCGCCTCCGCTTTCGGTTGGTGATGTGGAAATGAAGTAAAAATTCAGCTCGAGCGCGTCCGCGCCGGCCTCTTCCATTAAATGCGCGTAGTTCACCCAGCCTCCCAGCGTGGTGCCATTCAGCGATGCGATCACAGGCAGTTGCACAGCCTCTTTGATCCGTGCGATTTGCGCCAGGTAATGATCCGGTGTTAGTGCGAATTCCAATGGGTCCGGCATGAAACTTTGCGCTTCATTGAAGAAGTTGTTGTGCTGCTCAAAATTTTCCGTGTAGAGGCGATCCTCAGTCGTAATTTGTTCTTCAAACAACGAGTGCATCACGATTGCGGCAGCGCCGACATCTTCCAGACGACGCACTGTGTCGAGGTTATCCACCAGCGGCGACGCCCCGGGCATCAACGGGTTCTTGAGTTTCAGTCCGAGGTAGTTGGTCGAGAGATTCATGGTTTTTCCTCTGCCCCGGTTGTTAGCGTTGCCAGTTGCTCGTAGCGCTTCCACCGGCGTTTCAAGTCATGCTCAGCCTCGATCATAAGGTGTTTGAACCGCACCGGATCGCTCTTTTCCACCATGCGGAAACGCAGTTCGTTTTGGAGATAATTGATCAGCGGAATCTTGGGCGGACCGCTATCGAGCTGGAGCAGGGGCTGTCCGATTTCCTGTCGGCGGGGATCGAACCGGAATAACGGCCAGGTCCCGGAATCGACGGCGAGTTTTTGCTGATTGAGCCCCAAGTGCAGCGAGTAACCGTGCGCAATACAATGGCTATACGCAATGATCAGCGACGTGCCTGGAAAACTCTCGGCTTCCTCTATGGCTTTGACCATCTGGGAATCCTTCGCGCCGAAGGCAACGCGGGCGACATAGATCGAGCCGTAAGTCATCGCGATGCGACCGAGATCTTTTTTAGGCCGCGCTTTTCCTCCCATGGCAAATTTCGCGCTGGCTCCGAGCGGAGTTGCCTTGGATTGCTGGCCTCCGGTGTTCGAGTAAACCTCGGTGTCGAGCACGAGAATGTTAACATTGTAACCGAGCGACATCACATGGTCGAGGCCGCCGAAACCGATGTCATAAGCCCATCCGTCGCCGCCGATGATCCAGACGCTTTTCGGAACGAGAAATTCCGCCAGCGTTTCCAGTCGCCTGGCTTCCGGGGTAGTAACGCCCCGTAATTTTTCCCGCACTAACAGCACGCGCTCCCGTTGTGCCGCGATGGCTGCGTCGCCCTGTTTCGGGGCGTTGAGTATTTCTGTGACGAACGCGTCGCCGAGTTGCGGAGCGAGCTGGCCCAGTAGTTCGATGGCCATCTCTGCCTGCTTATCAATTGCGAAACGCATGCCCAATCCGTATTCGGCGTTGTCTTCAAACAGCGAGTTCGACCATGCCGGCCCGCGGCCTTGAGCATTCACCGTGTAAGGTGTGGTTGGCAGATTTCCGCCGTAAATCGACGAGCAACCAGTCGCATTCGCAATAACGGCGCGGTCGCCGAACATCTGCGTGACGAGCTTGATATAAGGTGTTTCTCCGCAGCCCGCGCAGGCCCCGGAAAATTCGAACAATGGCTCGCGAAACTGGCTGCTTTTGACTTCCGGTTTAAGCTTCGTCACATCCGGCGAAGGCAGCTTGAGAAAGAAGTCCCAATTGACGCGCTCCGTCTCACGCAATGCGGGTTGTGGCTGCATGTTGATGGCTTTGCGGCGTGGATCCGCTTTGTCTTTCGCGGGACAAACCTGCACGCAAAGGGTGCAACCCGTGCAATCCTCCGGCGCGACCTGAAGCGTATATTTCAAGCCCGGGAATTCCGCCGAACGGAAATCAACGGCCTTGAAAGTTTCGGGAGCGTTCGCCAGTGCCTCGGGTGCGTAAAATTTCGGGCGAATCGTGGCGTGTGGGCAAACCAGAGCACACTTGTTGCACTGGATGCAGAGGTCGGTTTCCCAGACCGGAATTCGGTCTGCGATGTTCCGCTTTTCCCAACGAGCGGTTCCGGTCGGCCAGGTGCCGTCCACAGGAAAGGCGCTCACGGGCAGAAGATCGCCTTTGCCGGAAAGGATCGTTGCAGTGACTCTCTGCACGAACTCAGGCGCGCCCTCATACTGCGCCGATAACCCGCCTTGCCAGCCTGACAAGCCGGTCATAGTAGAACCTTCGATGGAGGCATCTTCAGCGATCCATTCAGGAATGGAAACTTCGTGTAATCCTGCGAGCGCTTGGTCCACGGCAGCGAAATTCTGTTGAACAATCGACGCTCCTTTTTTGCCGTAGGTCTTCTCGATCGCGTGTTTGATCTGAGCAATCGCTTCGTCCCGTGGCAGCACTCCGGAAAGAGCGAAAAAGCAGGTTTGCATGATCGTGTTGATCCGCCCGTTCATGCCGGCTTCGCGGGCTACGGTGGAAGCATCGATCACGTAGAATCGCAGCCGCTTAAGTCGAATAACCTTCTGCGCTTCCAGCGGCAAACGGCTCCACACTCGGTCGCTGGAAAATGGGGTGTTCAGCAGAAAGGTCGCCCCGGGAATGGCGGAATCCAAGATATCCAACTGTTCGAGGAAATGGAAATGGTGGCAGGCAACAAAGCTCGCCCGCTTGATCAGGTAATGCGACGCAATCGGTCGAGGGCCGAAGCGCAAATGCGAGATTGTAATCGCGCCCGATTTCTTCGAATCGTAAACAAAATAACCTTGTGCAAAATTCGGCGTCTCTTCGCCAATGATTTTGATCGAGTTCTTGTTCGCGCCAACCGTGCCGTCGGAACCGAGTCCGTAGAAAACGGCCCGAACCACGTCGTCAGGTTCGATGTCAAAGGCGGGGTCCCATTCCAGGGATCGGCCGCCCACGTCATCATTGATTCCGATTGTGAAATGGGTCCGCGGACGCTTCTTTGCAAGCTCGTCGAAAACTGCCTTGGCCATAGCGGGATCAAACTCTTTGGAAGATAGTCCGTAGCGTCCCGCAACCACAATGGGCTCGACTTCGAAATAGTCTGCATAGCCGTTCATGCGTGCTTGCGCGAGACCTGCAACGACATCGAGATAGAGTGGATCGCCCACTGCGCCAGGCTCTTTGGTGCGGTCGAGCACGGCGATACGGCGGACGGTTTTTGGCAGAGCGTTGATAAAGTCCGGGACGGAGAATGGCCGGTAAAGCCGGACCTTCAGGACTCCGACGCGGCCGCCTTTTTCGTTGAGCGCGCCCGCCGTTTCCTCGGCTGTTTCCGCGCCGGAACCGATTGCCACAATGACGCGCGTGGCTTCTGGATGACCGGCATAATCGAAGAGCTGATATTGTCGTCCCGTTAGCTCCGCAAACCGATCCATCAATTCCTGCACCATGCCCGGCACCGCGTCGTAAAATCCATTGCAGGCTTCGCGTGCTTGGAAATAGACATCGGGATTCTGTGCCGTGCCGCGAATCGCTGGTTTGTCCGGCAAAAGTGCCCGTTCCCGAAATGCGCGGATACAGTTTTCATCGACCATCGCCCGCAGAGTTTCGTCATCGAGCAATTCGATTTTTGCGATCTCATGCGAAGTGCGAAAACCGTCGAAAAAATGCATGAACGGCACGCGGGTCCGCAGCGTGGCGCAGTGGGAGATAGCAGCAAGATCCTGCGCTTCCTGGACGGAATTGGATGCCAGCATGGCCACGCCCGTCTGCCGACAGGCCATGACATCGGATTGATCGCCGAAGATCGAAAGCGCATGCGTCGCGATGGCACGCGCAGTCACGTGAAAACAAAATGGCAGCAGCTCGCCCGCGATTTTGTAGAGATTCGGAATCATCAGGAGCAACCCCTGGGAGCAGGTAAAAGTCGTGGTCAATGCGCCCGTTTGCAGCATCCCGTGGACAGCCCCCGCGACGCCTGCTTCGGATTGCATCTCGACCAGGCGCGGGATGGTTCCCCATAAATTTGTGCGCTTTTTAACCGACCAATCATCACAAGACTCCGCCATTGCTGACGACGGGGTGATCGGATAAATTGCAATCGTTTCGCTAAACCGATAAGCGACTGAAGCTACCACTTCGTTCGCATCCAAGGTGGCCTTCTTTGTCATGAAATCAGTTAAAGGGCGGCAGGCACTTTGCGCTCACCGTATTTTGTCCGATTCCGGTCATTTTCTGATGAGCAAGCGACAATGCTTATTGAACAAGCGAAGAGTGGCTCATTCGAGCGACAGGGCTTATGTATGACTTTCAATGGCCACACTTGCAGCTTTCGGTGAAATTCTTCTGCGTCTCAACCCTCCCGGCTACCAACGTATTTCGCAAGCTGGGTCGTTCGAGTTCAGTGTGGCTGGAGCCGAAGCCAACGTGGCGGTGGCCTGCGCAAGTCTCGGGCATCAGACTTACTTTCTCTCAGTGGTGCCGGAAAATGAGGTCGCGAGCACTGCGTTGCGACACCTCAATTTCTGGCACGTGAATACGGATCGGGTGATTCTGGCGGGCCGCCGTCTCGGGCTTTACTATCTTGAAAATGGCTTCGCCGCCCGACCTTCCAACGTGATCTACGACCGGGAAAACTCGGCCATCTCAGAAGCCGATCCGACGATCTATGATTGGTCAAAATTGCTCGCCGGTTGCGATTGGTTTCACACTTCCGGCATCACTGCCGCGCTATCGGAAGTGGCCACCAGGGCAACCGCTGCGGGCCTGCGTCACGCCCACGAAGCAGGGCTGCGGACAAGTTTTGACATGAACTACCGCCGGAAACTATGGTCCCCGCAGCACGCCCGCGCCGCCATTGAATCCATGCTGCCAACGATCGATCTTTTGGTTTCCAGTCCTGATCAGCTCTCCGATATTTTCGGTCTGGGTTCGGTTGGTGGTGAAGAAGCGGAATCGGCTGAACAGCTTGCCGCCGAAGCTGTCAGAAGACTCCCGATCCGCTCGCTGGCAATGACCCTTCGTAAAACGGAAAATGAGCGGCACTATCGCGCGGCGGTCTGGGCGGACGCGGAAAAGACCGTCCGAACCCCGTGGCTGCGTTGCGACATTCTGGAGCGGATTGGGGGAGGTGATGCTTTTTCCGGCGGACTTATTTCCGCGCTGATGGAAGGGCAAAGCGGCGAGGAGGCTGCCATATTCGGTGTCGCAGCAGCATGCCTCAAGCACACCATTCCGGGCGACTTTATCAAAATGACGCGCGAAGAAATCAACGCCATTGCCCGCCAGGAAAAATCCAGAGGCGTGGCGCGATGAACGAGTCGGAAGCTCCACTCATCCAACGTCCCAGTTTGGATGCAGTCCGCGATGATTTTCCTGCGCTTCATCAGCAGATCCACGGTTTCCCGTTGGTCTATCTGGACAATGCGGCGACCACGCAAAAGCCCCGGCAGGTGATGGAAACCCTTGCGCGTTTTTACTCCGAGGATAACAGCAACGTCCATCGAGGCCTGCACGAACTGAGCAATCGTGCGACCGCAGCCTTCGACCAAGCGCGGGTCACGGTGGCGCGGTTTTTGAATGCCCCGCACCCCGAAAACATCGTCTTCACTCACGGAACGACCGAGGCCATCAATCTGGTCGCCAACGCCTGGGGCGGTAAATTCGTGAAAGCAGGTGACACAATTCTGCTCACGGAAATGGAGCATCACAGCAACATCGTGCCGTGGCAACTGCTCGCAGAACGCGTCGGTGCAAAAGTCGCTTACGTGCCGGTGACGGGCGATGATGGTCTGCTCGATTTGGATGTGGCGGAAAAGATGCTCGCACAAGGTCCGAAGATTTTTGGTTTTACCCATATTTCCAATACACTGGGAACGATCAACCCCGTGCGCGAACTCTGTGCCCTGGCCCGAAAGCAGGGCGTCGTCACGCTGGTGGATGCAGCGCAAAGTGCAGGCCACATGCCGGTAGATGTGCAGGAACTGGACTGTGATTTCCTCGCGTTATCCGGACACAAAACATGCGGACCGACGGGCACGGGCATCCTTTATGGCAAAGCGGAACTGCTCGAATCCATGCCGCCATGGCATGGCGGTGGCGAAATGATCAACAGCGTTTCGTATGAGAAAGCGTCCTTCAAGGCGCCACCTGCCCGGTTTGAGGCGGGCACTCCTAACATCGCGGGTGTGATTGGTCTCGCCGCTGCGCTCGACTACCTCGAAAATGTTGGCCGCGCGGAGATTTTTGCTCACGATCAAGGTCTCGCTCAAGATGCCTTCCAACGACTCCAGAGCATCCCGGGTATCCGTCTTCTCGGGCCTGCAACCGGTCGGGCGGGATTGGTCACCTTTGCCTTGAAAGAAGCGCATGCGCACGATGTGGTCATGCTCGCCGATCAACGCGGTGTGGCATTGCGGGGAGGTCATCATTGCAACCAGCCATTGATGCGCAAACTGGGGCTGGCCTCTTCCGTTCGGGCGAGTTTTTATTTTTATAACACTGCGGATGAAGTGGATCGACTGATTGAAGTCATTCGCGAAGTACACCAATTTTTCAGCCGATGAACTTCGACGAAATTTACCAGGACATCATTCTTGATCATTGCCGCGCACCGCGAAATTTCGGCCCGATGGACGATGCGGACATTACCACCGAAGGAGAAAATCCGACCTGTGGCGACGAGATCAAACTCCAACTCAAAGTGCGTGCCGATGAAATCGAAGACGCGCGTTTCACGGGTCAGGGCTGCGCGATCTGCATGGCCTCAGCTTCTCTTATGACGCGGACCGTTAAAAAACATTCCACGACCTTTGCGCAAAAGGTATTCGAGCAATTTCACGGGGCCATTGGCGGCCAAACGGAGAACCTCGACGCCCTCGGTGATCTCGCCGCACTTGCTGGAGTGCAACAATTTCCGCAACGCGTCAAATGCGCCATGCTCCCATGGGAAACACTTCGGGTGGCCCTCACCCAACACGCCTCGATCGCTGTGGATCACAGCCTGAATCACGACTTCAGCAACCGCGGAAAATAGTCAAGGTTAAGATAGTATCATCTTGGGGTGAATGAGTAGCCATCCAACCTGCGCAACTGGTGTCTCGCAGCATTGGGCTATTCCTCGCCAAGTGGCCTCTGGGAAATGTGAGAAGCTTTTGCATTACAGCCTTATGACTTGGCTCCTGAGGTAGGATTTGAACCTACGACCAATCGATTAACAGTCGATCGCTCTACCACTGAGCTACTCAGGAATTTCCGCAACTGGCGGGTTGTATAATTGGACCATGGCGTTGGTTCCAGCAAGAAGTTTTTCTAGAGAAATAACGGGTGGATTTTCTCAAAAATAGCCTTGGGCAGAACGGATTGCCCAGTCTCGATTTCGCCCAGCACCGGGACCGGTGTGCCATGGAGAAGATCCTCTAAAACGCTCTGGTTTGTCAGGCAAGTGGGGTCGTCTGGGCAAATAGGAGCTAGGTTATTGAGAATAATTCCCGCACAGGTCAGCCCGGCAGATTGAATGGCATGAAGGGTGAGCAGGGTATGGTTTAGGACTCCGAGCCGGTTCGCTGCTATGAGGAGCACCGGCAGGCCAAGCTCCCGAGCCAGATCTCCTGTGTTGTAGTCGCGATGAATGGGTACCTGCCACCCGCCGACGCCTTCGACGATGACCGCTGGAAAACGCCCGCGTAACGCCTCCCAGTCCATCCGAATCTGACCCAAGTCTATGGGTCGTTCTTCGATGATGCTGGAGGTGTAGGGCGACGCCGGAAACCGCATCCAGACCGGGTTGCAGGCATTGATCGTGAGGGCGTCATCGGACGCTTTTGCGAGTTGAACCGCATCATCGCGGTCTCCGCAGCAGATCGGTTTGAAGCCAACGGCAGACACACCCGTTGCCCGGAGCTGACGGATCAATAGACACGAAAAATGCGTTTTCCCCACTCCAGTGTCGGTGCCGGTGATAAAGATCATGCCCTGATTTAGATGGAACCCAGCCCAGAAAACAAGGCTGGACGGGCCGGCGTTGACACCGTCCGCCTCAGAGTTTAACCTTTTCCTCCGATATGAAGCGGCAAATCCTCCATTTTCTGACTTCGGCAAGCGTCTTGCTGGCGCTCCCGTTGTCAGGGCTTGCTCAACGCGACAGCGGTGGTCTCGACTTCACTTCGAGACTCCGAGAAAAAGTTTTAAGCAAGGTGGATGCTCTCCAGCCAGTGGTTTTCAAGGCCACCACTCTCGGCAAATATGCATGGAAACCGGACATCGTGACGACGGTGTTTTGGATCGGGGAAAGTCCGGGTGGCAACAACCCTGTGCCCAATCATGCCAGCAGTTGGGACAAGGAATGGGGCCGCAACTACGGTGGCTATGACAATCCGAATCCGGCTTACCGACGAGGCTTTGTTCCGGCTAACTTCGTGCCGCGACAGAATCCTTTTTACATTGCGCTGCCTTACAACGATGTCATGCGAGGAGGCACGAAACCCGAGGCGCCTAGAGTCATTCCATGGTTTCGGTCTGCTTTTGAACGTCCCGGGAAAACGGTCTGCAAGGGCCGCTGGATTGCCATACGCAAGGGGGCGCGGGTCTGCTACGCGCAATGGGAGGATTGCGGTCCCTTTCGCACCGATCACTGGGAATATGTCTTTGGCAATGAGCGTCCGCGGCGCAATTTGAACCAAGGTGCCGGCTTGGACGTCTCCCCAGCCGTGCGGGACTATTTGGGAATGGCCGGCACGGATGTGACCGATTGGAAATTTGTGGATTTCGATGAGGTGCCGCAAGGTCCGTGGTCGCTCTATGGCGACAATAATACCTTTGTGCAGAATCGCCGAAAACGGGCCGATGTGATTGTGCGCAACACCATTGCCGATGGTGTTGAGGACTATTCGGTCAAAGAATAACCGTTGGCTGCATTCGACGCAGTCCATTCACGATAAATCAGCGGCGAGATTTCCGAAGGTTTAATCTCGCTTCGGCCTCCCCAGAAGACGTTGGTGTAGCTGACTGGGATTCCGATCTTCGCGAGATGCGCGTCGATGGCCGCTTTGTGTTCCAGCAGACGCGGTTTCTCCGTGCCGTGGGCTACGGCCATGATGTTCACATTGCGGAACTCCGGCCCGCCTTCGCGCCAGTAGCAATGGGTCAAAATATCGTGTCTGCCTATTTCTGATCCGGCTTCGATTTCCCGACCAGCGGGGATCGCCCAATGGAAAAGTCCATTGAAACGCGTCACGCGCACGCCGGTTTGGGAAGGCTTCACGTGCTCAAGAAAAGTGGAAAAGCGCCCGATGACTTTTCTCTGATTCAAGGCTTCCGCCGTCTCGCAAAAATCCTCCAGAGAAACCCCGGCTTCCTCAGCGCGGGCCAGCCACGGATTGGCGGTGATTTCGTCGGGAGCAAACTCGCGTTTCAGGCTGAGAAGGATTTTCCATTCGTGGTCCGTTAGCTGGACGACTCCGGTTTTAATCATCAAGGCAGGAGTTACAGCCTTGTCTCCAGGTTCGATGGTTTTGCGACGAACATGACCCACACCCAAGGCAAAAATTCCCTTGGCTGGCATCAGTCGGTAAGTCTCTGCACCGGTCAATTCGCAGAGCAACTGGCAATGCGCGTCCAAGCTGAATCCAGCGGGGACTTTGACCGTGGTCCAGAGTTTGTATTCCGACCCGGCGGTAATGGAGTCGGTCGAGCGGATGACGACGTGACCCGAAAACGGATCGGTCTTCGACATAAAATCAAAGGCGGAGTCCAGTTTGTCTGCGTCGATTTTCCAAGCGACCAAGGCACCTTCCGCCAGATTCGTGGCGATCAAGGTTTGGCGAACCCGGCGCACGGTTTTTGCCTCCAACATGGCCCGAATCCGCTCAAGGACGGTGCTCAGCGGCAGTCCGCATTGCTCCGAGATTTGGGTAAATGGCTCGCGGACGAATCCTGGGATTTTATCCTCGGAGACAGCCAGAATTTGAGCGTTGATCGGGTCGTTGTGCTCGGTCGGAATCATATCTTACTCCGCCGCGCTTTCCTCGACGACCGCATCGTCCTCCTCGGTGGCGACAACCGGCGCGATGCCCTGGAGGCGCTCGCCTTCGCGCATGTCGATGAGAATCACGCCCTGCGCGTTGCGTCCCGTGGTGCGGATGCCGGCGACTTTGGTGCGAACCATTTTGCCTTTGTTGGTGATGAGCATGATTTCGTCATTTTCGCGAACGGTGAGAGCGCCGACGACGCCTCCGGTTTTCGCGTTGGTCTTCATCGTGATAACGCCTTTTCCACCTCGCGATTGGAGTCGGTAAACCGGGCCATTTTCGTCGTCGAATGGAGTGCGCTTACCGAGTCCATTTTCGCCAGCGACGAGAAGGGTGGAGTTCGGATCAACCAATGCGACGCCCACGATATAATCTTTTTTATCAGGACGAATGCCCCAAACGCCGACGGTGTCGCGGCCTTGATCGCGCATCTCTTCCTCGCTGAAACGAATACTCATGCCTTCGTGGGTAATGAGAACAATTTCTTTGAAACCATCAGTGAGTTTGCACTCGATGAGCTGGTCGCCTTCTTCGATTTTGATAGCGATGATGCCGCCTTTGCGGATGTTTTTGAAGTCGGAGAGATTTGATTTTTTAACGATGCCGCTCCGCGTGGCGAAGACAATGTGCAGCTTGTCGGTCCAAGTTTCCTCGTCCGTTTTCTGACCTTGGATTCGGATCGTAGTGGCGATTTTTTCGTTGGGCCGAAGCTCCAGAAAATTCGCGATGCTGCGCCCGCGACTGGCCCGGCTCATTTCGGGAATTTCAAAAACGCGTTCGACGTAGCAGCGTCCGTCCTGGGTAACGAAAAGCAGGAAATCGTGAGTCGTTGCTGTAAATAAACTCTCCACAAAATCGCTGTCTTCATCCTCGTGTTGCGATTCGCGCGCGACCATTCCGATGACGCCTTTACCTCCACGACGTTGCGCTCGGTAAGAACTGACGGCGGTTCGTTTGATGAAGCCGTTGTGGGTGATGGTGATGATAGTCCCCTCGTCGGCGATGAGATCCTCGATGCTAATCTCGCCCTCGGCGGCGACGATTTGCGTTCGGCGTTCGTTGCCGTATTTGCGCTGAATTTCGCGGACTTCCTCCTTGATCATGGTGAGGACGCGCATCTCGTTGGCGAGGATGTCGAGGAGGTTTTTGATGACGGCGACGAGGTCGTCGTATTCCTTCTTGATCGCATCGCGCTCGAGGCCGGTGAGTTGATAGAGTCGCAGGTCGAGAATGTGCCCGACTTGCTTGTCGCTCAGTCGATAAAAACCATCGGCGACGCGTTGCTCGTTGCGAATGAGAACGCCCAATCCTTCCACCACTGCGCGGCTCCAGGAGAGTGCGGCGAGACGATTTTTTGCGTCATCGCGGTCATTTGAGTCGCGAATGATTCGGATGAAATCATCGAGATTATCGAGAGCGATAAGCAGGCCTTCCAGCTTCTCCGCGTCGGCCTCGGCTTGGGCTAGCAAATATTTCGTGCGGCGAATAATCACCTCGCGTCGATGCTCGATGTAACAACTGATCGCGTCTTTCAGTGACAGCAGACGCGGCTTGCCACGGTCGATCGCGAGCATGTTTACACTGAAGGAGGACTCCAGCGGCGTGTGCTTGTAGAGATTGTTGACAATCACCTTCGGATTGCCGTCGCGCTTCAAGTCGATCACGACTCGCGTGTCCTCCGAACTCTCATCACGAACATCGCTGATACCGGTGAGAACTTTCTCGTTTACGAGATCGGCGATTTTCTTCACGAGTTCCGCACGATTCACGTTGAATGGAATCTCGGAAATGATGATCTGTTCGCGGCCACCCTTGATTTCTGTGGTGCCGATGCGGCCGCGAACTCGCACCGAACCGCGGCCAGTTTCAAAATACTGTTTGAGACCTGCATAGCCTTGAATGATGCAACCCGTCGGGAAATCCGGTCCTTTTACAAACTCCATCAAGCCCTCGATCGTGATGTCTGGATCGTCAATTTGGGCGCAAATGCCATTGATGACTTCGCTCAAATTATGCGGCGGCATGTTGGTCGCCATGCCGACGGCAATGCCTGTGCCGCCATTAACCAGCAAATTCGGAAACGCCGCCGGAAACACTGTAGGCTCGGTGCGAGTTTCATCGTAATTGGGAACGAAATCCACCGTGTCCTTGTCCATGTCCTGCATCAGGGCCGCGCCCAAATGTTGCAGTCGCGCTTCGGTATAACGCATCGACGCAGGTGGATCGCCTTCGACCGAGCCGAAGTTGCCCTGGCCATCGATCAGCATCTCGCGCATCGCCCAAGGCTGGGCCATGTGGACGAGCGTAGGGTAAATCGCCTGATCGCCGTGCGGATGGTAGTTGCCCATGGTTTCGCCGACGATTTTCGCGCACTTCAGATGCTTACGATTTGGCTGCACGCCGAGATCGTTCATCGCATAAAGAATGCGACGTTGGGAAGGTTTCAGACCGTCGCGTGCATCGGGCAGCGCACGGGAAATAATGACCGACATCGAGTAATCGAGAAACGATTTAGACATTTCCTCGGCGACGTTGACCTTTTCGACTTTTTCGTTGGAGTTATACATGTATGTAAATTATTCGGGGAACACTGGGATGTGCAGCAGTTTGGCCGCATCCCTCATGCGTTTATCAGTGGCGCAAAGTGGAAAATCCTGACTCGAATCACACGCCGCCACGTGAATGGAATCCAGTGTGCGCAGAGGCACTGAGGGATGACATCGATCCAGAGTATGTCGGGCTTTTTTCAAGGTCAGGCTGTCCATAGAATGGATTTCGAGGCGCTCGTCCGCGATCCAGGAGGAAAATTCCTTCCAAGCCTGTTCGCGTTCCAATTCGGTAATGGATTGGGTCCGCTCCTTGGCCAGAAGAGCGGCCAGAACTTCCGTGACAGCCAGCTCGCTCGTGGAGATGGAATTGCCGGGAATCGCCTGTCTGAAGACGTGACTATCCGGCTCATCGACGAGCAGTTTAATGATGATGGCCGTATCCAAATACACGATTTACCATCCTCGGCTGTCGCGATCTTCCCGCACGAGCTCGTCTGCCGTCGAGCCGCCGCGCCATGGAACTGGCTGGAAACCAGCGGAGAAGGCAAATGGCTTCGACTTGCGACCTGCTTCTGCAGAAACCAGCCGAGCCTTGGGTTTACCATTGCTGGTGATGACGACCTCGCGTCCTTGCTCCACCAGATCGAGCAGGCTGGAAAGCTGCGCTTTGGCCGTGCGAACGGAAACCATCTGCTCGCTGCCGAGAAGGCTGATGTCGTTCACGGCTGCGGATTCAAACGGCAAACCGTCGGTTAATCTGCTGGATAAAGTCGGCTTCATTCCATTATTGTAGTCACGCGTAGTCACGTTGCAACTATTTTCCTTTAAACATCCAGACGGGCGTTCAGTGCATTGTCCTCGATGAATTGCTTACGCGGCTCAACGACGTCACCCATTAAAACGGTGAACATGCTGTCGGCTTCGATGGCGTTGTCCTCGTTGAGATCGACTTTGAGCAGGCGACGTTTTTCGGGATTCATTGTGGTCTCGAAAAGTTGTTTTGGATTCATTTCGCCGAGACCTTTGAAGCGCTGGATGGAAAGTCCTTTCTTTCCGATCTCCAGAATCTTGCTGAGGATTTCGGGAATCGAAAACAGCCGATGAATCGTCGCCTTCTCTCCTTCACCCTCGGTCATCTCGAAAATGGGCTGATCACTGTTTGCATAATGATCGATCTTGAGTCCTTTGCGGGCGAGTTCGTCGATGATCTTCTGCACCGTGGCCGACTCGTGCAACTCCACCAAACGCGCACGCCGGCGCAGCATCGAATCCTGTTTTTTAGCCGCTGGTTTTTCAGGCAGCGGTTCCAAAGTCAATTCCGCGGAAGGTTGCTCCTCGAAGATGTTTAAGTCGCGATTCTCCTCGTGGAAGGCGCGCAATTCCTTCTCGGTTGGGAAGAACGTCGTCCATTCCGTGTTGCCCTCGCGCACTTTCACCAAATAGCCTGGAAGCAGGCCGGTCTTTGGATCACGCTCGTTTAGATAAGCCTCAAACTCGCCTCCGTGCCGCCGAATCGCATCGTTAAATTTGGCAAGGCGCTCGAGCAGTTCGAGCACGTCTTTCAATTGCGTCGCGCTGAAAATTTTCCCATCGCTGAGATGCTTCAATTTCACTTCGTCCGCGCCGAGTGAGATCAAAATCTTATTCAATTGCGCGTCGTCATCGACGTATTCCTCGCGCTTCTTGCGCTTGATCAAATAAAGCGGCGGACAGGCGATGTAGATTTTTCCCTGCTTCACCAGTTCCGTCATTTGCCGGTAGAAAAAAGTCAGAAGCAACGTGCGAATGTGCGACCCATCTACGTCGGCATCGGTCATGATGATAATCCGTCCGTAGCGCAGTTTTTCGATGTTGAACGAACCTTCCTGATCGCCGCTGCCAATGCCGGTTCCGATCGCCGTTATCAGCGTTTGGACCTCAGTGTTTTGCAGCACCTTATCGAGGCGCGCTTTTTCCACGTTAATGATCTTCCCCTTGATCGGCAGAATCGCCTGGAAACGCCGGTCGCGTCCTTGTTTGGCCGAGCCGCCCGCGGAGTCACCTTCGACCACGTAGAGTTCGGTCAAAGCTGGATCGCGTTCAGAACAATCTGCCAATTTCCCTGGAAGTCCGCCACCGGTCAGCGCGCCTTTGCGGACGGTTTCGCGCGCTTTGCGGGCCGCTTCACGGGCACGAGCCGCCATCAGACATTTCTCGATGATGCGTTTTCCGACATTCGGATTCTGGTCGAAATGGAGCATCAATCCCTCGTAACTCACTGAGCCCACGATGCTTTCGACTTCCGGCGTAATCAGTTTCACCTTCGTCTGGCTCTCAAACCGCGGGTCGGGATGCTTCACACTCACGATCGCCGCGAGTCCTTCGAGCACATCGTTGCCCGTGATCGCCGGTTCCTTGTCTTTAATCAGATTGTTGTTCTTCGCGTATTGATTGATCGCCCGGGTCAGCGACCCGCGAAAACCGCTGCTGTGTGTGCCGCCGTCTGGATTCGGCACCGCGTTTGTGTAACACAAAAGCTGCTCATTATACGTGTCGGTGTAGTGCAGCCCGATCTCCACGATCACCTTCTCGCGCGTTCCCTTGATCATGATCGGCTTCGGATGCACCACCGATTTGTTCTCCACCAACCGGCCGACAAACTCCTCGATCCCTCGCGGATGCATCACCTGCACCGAATGCGGACTTTCCACGCGCTCGTCCAGAAAGGTGAAACTGAGCGGCGCATTGATGTAAGCCAGGTCGTTTAGACGGGTAATAATCCGCTCCGCCTTGAACTCCAAAGTCTCCTGAAAAATCTCCGAGTCCGGCATGAACGTAATCAAAGTGCCGGTCGTTTTCTTCGTGTTCGTCTCCGCCACCACGTGGAGCTGCGTCTTCGTCACGCCGCGCTCAAACGACATCGCATGCACCTTGCCCTCGCGAGTCACCTCCACCTTAAACCACTCCGAAACCGCGTTCACGCACTTCGCTCCGACACCGTGGGTGCCGCCGGAATACTCGTAGTTTCCCTGGCCATATTTGCCGCCGGAATGCAATCGAGTCAGAACCAATTCCACGCCCGGAATGCCTTCCTCCTTGTTGATGTCCACCGGAATGCCGCGTCCGTTGTCCCGGATCGAAATGGAGCCGTCGCTGTGAATCGTCACGTCGATATGCGTGCAATAGCCCGCCAGAAATTCATCCACCGAGTTGTCCAGCACCTCGCTCACGCAATGATGCAGCGCACGTTCATCGGTGCCGCCGATATACATGCCGGGCTTTTTGCGGACAGCCTCCAACCCCTTGAGAGAACTCAAGTCATCGGCGTTGTATTCGGATTTTTTGGAGGCGGTCTCGGAGTTGAGGCCGGTGAGAGGGAGGGAGTCGAGAGATGGGCTGTCAGCCATAGAAAACGTTTGGATTTACTGAGCGGGAAGTTAGCGGGTTTCCACCCAAATAACAACGCTTTTCTTCCGGCTAAACCCACCCGACACCACGAGATAGTGTGGTCGCGCCCGAGCCAGACCACAATTGGTGCTTTCCCGGTCCGAAAAACTCCGTGATCGACAACTTCCTCCCGCCAGAGGATTTTTGTCGCCTTGAAACGCGGGCTTCTTCTCCTCCTCAGCTTGGTGTTGATCGTCGCCGCGCGGCTCTGGAACCACGACCAGATTTTCGTCGGTCAGGAAACGTATTTCGTCGATGCCGACTGCTACTCGCGCATGACCCGCGTCGCGGCCGTCGTCGCGCATCCAGGCACGATTTTGCGGTATCACGACTTTGAAAACTGGCCCGCCGGCACCACGCCGCACACCACCGCGCCACTGGATTACTGCATCGCCGCCGTCGCCTGGATCACGGGTCGCATCGACCTGGCAGGCGCGATCACGCCCATTTTAATGGCACTCGCCTCGGGCCTCATCCTGTGGAAATGGGCCCGCCGCTTTCGCTTCGTCACCCAGGTTGCCGTGCTTCTCACCTTCGCCGTCAGCCCGATCCTCGTCCACGGCACCGTGCTCGGGCGCCCGGATCACCAGGCATTGCTCATCCTGCTCCTCATCGCCGCCTTCGCCACCGAATGGGAAATGCCGCAGTCACAGTCGAGTTTCATTCCGATCTGCAACGGACTTGCCTGGGGCCTCGCCCTTTGGACTTCGCTCTTTGAACCTTCCATTCTGCTAGGAGCCGCGGTTTTGCTGGGCATGGCGGCGAATGGAAAAAAATGGTTCAACCGCCAGCGCGCGATCTCCGCCATCACGATGGGACTCGCCCTGCTCGTCGCGCTCCTCATCGAACACTGGCATCTCGGCCCGCTCCCGACTGGGCCCCTCTTTGCACGCTGGTCGAAGTCGATTGGCGAACTCGCTCCACTCGGCTGGTTCTCGAAAACGTATTTGAGCTGGTTCGGACTCGCCCTGCTGGCGCTGCCGTTTGCGCTTTTTCGGAGTCGAGTTGCATTCCAATGGGGCGGGTTGCTTGTGCTCACGTTCATCCTTTGCACGACCGCCGCGCGCTGGGGGTATTTCCTGGGCATCGCCGTGATTTTCACCCTGCCATTCCTCTTAGAAAAATGGCGCGCGCCGTGGGTTGCCGTCCTCTTTTTTCTCGGTTTCTGGCCGGTCGCAGCGGAATGGGACTCGCGTCTCTGGCCGTCGCAGCCGGAGCAGGAACGCCTTGCTGAACAGGCCGAGGACTACCGCGAACTCCGCCAGATTTGCCAGTCCATCGACGGCGGCGGCGTCATCGCGCCGTGGTGGTTGTCGCCGCCCATCGCGTATTGGAGTGGGGCGAAATGTGTGGCCGGTAGTTCGCATCAGAGCCTGCCGGGGAACGAGGATGTCGCGAATTTCTATCTGAGTCGATTCCCGGAAAAAGCCCGCGATATCGCTCTGCGTCGGCAAGTCCGCTGGGTCGTCGCGTATGAGCCGGAGCGCGTTCTTTCCACCGCTTCCGGTTTGGTGGACATCCCGGCGGCGAACGACGCCCTCGGCGCCACCATCTATAATAGCCCGCGTCGCGCCCCGGCCTTTCTGCAACTGGAAAAGGAAACCCAGTTCTTCCGATTGTATCGGGTCGTCGATCCATAATCCCCGGGAGCGCACGCGTCTCGCGTGTTCCAGCGGACGTCTCGTCCGGTGGTGGAAACGGCCCTTTCGCGAGACGCAAAAGGGAACACGCGAGACGCGTGCGCTCCCGGGGAAGCCAGCTCCCGCTACACCTTGCGCCCGAATTTTTTCTCCAAGTCCCCGTAGTCGAATTGGATCAAAGTCGGACGGCCGTGGGGGCAGCAATAGGGGAGGTCGCAGGCCAGCAAATCCTGAATGAGATGCACCTGTTCCTCGCGATGCAGCACGTCGTTCGCCTTCACGGCGTGACGGCAGACCGTCTTGGCGATCACGTCTTCGCCGAGGCGCAGACTGCTCGTTTGCGTCGTGGCGGAACGCAAATCGTCGATCAGACGTCGAATCAACGTCAGCGGATCGCTCGTTTTAATGAAACTCGGCAGCGCATCGACCTTGTAAGTGGTATCGACCACGCCGTCGCCAAAGGGCTCAATGCCGATCCCCATCCGGTGCAACGTCGCGAGATTTTCTGAGAGCCAGGCGTGATCGCGCGGCGCGACGCCGAGGGTCAGCGGCAGAAGGAGGCGTTGCGAGGCGACTCCCCGCGTTTCCATGCTGCGCTGGAGTTGTTCAAAGAGGATGCGCTCGTGGGCGGCGTGCTGATCGACGAGGACCAGGCCGTCGGCGGACTCGAGGAGAATGTAGAGTTTGCCCAAGACGCCGAGGATTTTGAATTGGGGCACTGGAATGCCGGTAACCAAGTTGGCACTGCCTGTTCCGGCGTCGGTTGAGGCATTCGCAAAACTCGGAATGCCATTCCCGGTGTCGGTTGAGGCATTCGTGAAACTCGGAATGTCGTTCCCGGCGTCGGTTGAGGCGTTCGTGAAACTCGGAATGTCGTTCCCGGCGTCGGTTGAGGCATTCGCGAAACTCGGAATGCCATTCCCGGTGTCAGTTGGGGCATTCGTAAAACTCGGAATGCCGTTCCCGGCGTCAGTTGGGGCATTCGTGAAACTCGGAATGCCATTCCCGGCGTCAGTTGGGGCATTCGTAAAACTCGGAATGCCCGAAATGGGCGAAAGTTGCCGCTGCCAACTGCCCCGGGTCGATTCCAATGTCACTCGAATGGCCCGTGCCAAAATCTCCCGCACCAGACCCGGATCGCGGAAACGGACCTCGCGCTTGGCCGGGTGGACGTTGACATCGACGGCGGCGGGGTCCATTTCCAGAAATAGGAACGTGATCGGGTGCTGGCCGCGCATCAATGCGGTGTGATAGCCCTCGCGCAGGCCGTGGTTGATGGAGAGGTTTTCCACGGCGCGTCCGTTCACGAAACTGATCTGCTGGCTGCGATTCGACCGCGAAATGCCCGGTTTGCCGATCAGGCCCCAAATACGGATGCCGGCGTCGTCGATCACAGGCATCTCGACCAGTTGCTCGACGAACGGACTTCCATACAAATCGCGCAACCGCTCGGTGAGCGTGGCCGAAGCTGGCACTTGGAAGACCGTCCGGTCGTCGCGCAAATAGGTAAACGCCACACCCGGATGCCCGATGGCCTGGAGGTGCAGGGCGTGTTCGATGTGGCTCGCCTCGGTGTTTTCCGTGCGCAAAAACTTGCGCCGCGCGGGCAGATTATAAAAAAGTGAGCGGACTTCGATTTGAGTCCCCGGAGCCTCGCCACTGGAGCGGACGGCCTCGATTTTACCGCCGGAAATGAGGATTTCGGTGCCTTCCTCGGCGTCGCGTGGACGGGTGCTGAGGCGAAAACGCGACACGCTGGCGATGCTCGGCAACGCTTCCCCACGAAACCCGAGCGTGGCGATGGCGGCCAAATCTGATCCGAGTCGGATCTTGCTCGTGGCGTGGCGTTCGAGGCAAAGGAGGGCGTCGTCGCGGTCCATGCCCGAGCCGTCATCGACGACCTTGATCTGCGAATTGCCGCCGCGCCGGATGAGGACTTCGATGCGTTTCGCGCCTGCGTCGAGGCTGTTTTCGACGAGTTCCTTGATGACCGACGCTGGCCGTTCCACGACTTCGCCCGCCGCCACTTGATTGGCAACGTCTTCGGGAAGGAGGCGGATGGAACCCATGCGGGAAGAATAAGAGGAAAGCTGAAAGCTGAAACCTGAAACTTGAAGGAAGACGGGGCGGCGGCTGCTTTTCTTCAGGTTTCGGGTTTCAAGTTTCAGGTTTCTCTTCTACTTTCTCCCCATGATGACCATTACGGAAAGTGCTGTCGCCGAACTGAAATCGCTGCTCGCCGCCAAAGGTCTGGGCGAGGGGAGCGGGCTGCGGATCGGCATCAGCAAGGGCGGTTGCGCCGGGCTGCAATACGATATGGAACTGGGCGAGTCGCAGTCGAATGACGAGGTGAGCGAGCGCGATGGCGTGCGGATTTTTGTGGATGCCGAGGCGGCGCGTTTGCTCGGCGGAGCGTCGCTCGATTATGTGGACGATCTGGCCGGGGCCGGGTTCCGAATTGTGAATCCCAATGCGGCGCGAAGCTGCGGCTGCGGGACGTCGTTTGAGCCGGCAGAGACGGCGGCTGGGGCGTGAAGCGTCAGGCCAAAAACGACCGGCCCGGCATGGCCGTGGATGTGGAGTTGCTCTCGGAGCGGCAGTTGCGCGCGAAGAAGGGTCAGCGGGATAATCTCTACGCGTGGACGGTATTCATTCTCCTGCTCATCGGGGTGGTTTTTATCTGCTGGATTGGGAGTTTCTATGTTTTCCAGCATCCGGAAAATGCCAGGAGCTACAAGATTCTGCGCAAGCTGAAGAAGATCGATCCGCCGAAACGTTTCGAGCCGACGCTGGCGCCGAACGGGCGGTTTTATCATGCGAAGGATTTGGTGAAACTCTACGCCGACAAAACGGATACCGAGCTGGCCAAGATCAATCTGGAGCTGCTCCAGGCTTACATTGGGAATTACGGCGTCAAAGAATTTCAGGTGCCGTATCTGATGGGTCATTTCTCGGTTTTGCAATCGCGGGCGCTGACGAAGTCCGACTTGCTGACCACGGGTTACGTGGCGCTGGCGCGTTCGTTGGAGGAGCCGAGATTGATCATCGAGCAGCTTTATCCCGCCGAGCCGGAGGCGACCGAGGACCTGCGCCAGATGTTGCAGCCGGGTGTGGAAATCAAACTCGAACGCACTTACGATCTGTCTGCTGTGTTGCACATCGAGCGGCTGCCGAACGACGCCTGGCAGGTGACGATTGTGCCATTAAACTACGACTCCTATGGCCTCGGCGACGGACGCGAAGTCCATCTGGAGCCGCCCTTGATGCCGAATCTGGCGGGCCTGCTGCCCGTGTTGGAGCCGCGTTTGGAGGAGGAGGCGAGTTCCAATGCAATCGCAGGCGGAAAAGGCAAATCGCCGACTCCGGTGAAAGAGGATGCTCCCGTGCTCGCTCGCAGCGGACCGACGCCCGATCAATCGGTGATCCGCGTGGCCAAAGCGCTGCCGTTGAAGGAACTGCCTCCGCTCCCGAAGGCGACGCCGACTCCGGCGACCGTGGCCCAGTCGAGTCCGACTCCGATGGTGCTGGCGGCGATTCCATTGGCCACGCCCACGCCTGCGGAAACGCCGATGCCTACGCCCGCTGCGACGCCGAAACCGGTGATCATTTCCTCGGCGGCTCCGACTCCCAAGGCGGTGGCGAGCTGGCCCACGTATCGGGCCGGCCAGATGCCGCGCGGGCGGCTCATTGACGTTCCAGACCTCGACGCGCTCGCGAAAAACGGCGGCCCAAAGAGCACCATGTATCTCCAGGGTGATTTCACGGTGAAAGCCATCGACGGCAACCGCGCCGTGATGCGCGCGAACTCCCGAAACTTGCTCGGACTCGGTTCAGCGCCGCGCGTGATCGTGGAATATCCAGCAGGACGGACCGCACCCGGAGCCGGGTCGCAAGTCAGCCGCGACAGCAGCCGGCCCTTTCAAATCACTGCCGTTCGCCGCGATGCCAAAGGCCAGATCAATGTGTTTGTCCGAGAAGTGACGGAGCCGTAGAGTTGAGTTCCATCATGATCACGACGGCAAGCAAAATCACCCTCGGGCGGATTTTTCTGATCCCGGTCTTTGTGTTGTTTGCGTGCTATTACGGGCAAAGTGTGCGCCATGGCGAGCCGCAGGAATGGATGCGCTTCACGGCCATCGCAGTGTTTCTCCTCGCGTCCTTGAGCGACGGCATCGACGGCTATGTGGCCCGCCATTACAACCAGAAGAGCCAGCTCGGAGTCATCCTCGACCCCATCGCCGACAAGGGCCTGCTCCTCGCGGCGCTGATCACATTGTCACTCGCAAACTGGCCTTACGAATTGCCGATTTGGTTCATGGTCCTCGTCATCGGTCGCGACATCGTGATCGTCTCTGGCAGCATGATCCTGCAACACCTCAACGGCGACGTGCACATTCGTGCGAGCTTCTTTGGAAAAATTTCCACCGTCCTGCAAATGACCGCCATCGGCTGGACCATGCTGCAGCTCCCGCATTATCTGCTGCCGATCTACGCGGCGGGCCTGTTCACTTTAATTTCTGCTGTCGGATACATCCTCGACGGCTTGCAACAATTGAAGCACCCTCCCGCCAAATGAATTCTCTAGTCGCCATCGTCGGTCGTCCCAATGTCGGAAAATCGGCCCTCTTCAACCGCCTCGCCGGACGCCGGATCGCCATCGTCCACGATCAACCCGGAGTCACCCGCGACCGGCTAAACGCGCTTTGCAAACTGGGCGACAAGCCGTTTGAAATCATCGACACGGGCGGCATCATCGCGACGACGAATGACAACTTCGACGAGGCCGTGCGCGTGGAGGCCGACATCGCGATGGCGACGGCGCAGGTGATATTATTCGTGGTCGATAGCACGGCGGGCTTCACCCCGGCGGATCAGGAACTGGCGAAGATTTTGCGCCGGGCGGACAAGCCGGTGCTGCTGTTGGTGAACAAGATGGATCACGCCAAACACGAGGGAATGGAGGAGGCTTTTTCCCGGCTCGGGTTTGAGGTGTTTCCGATTAGCGCCGAGCACAATCGGGGCATCAACGCCGTCGTGCAGCGCGTCGAGGCTTTGATCCCGGAAACGGAGGAAGAGTCGAATGCAACTCCCGACAAACCCATTAAGATCGCACTCGTGGGCCGTCCGAACGTCGGCAAATCGTCGCTCATCAATTCCATCTTAAACGACCAGCGAACCATCGTCAGCGATGTCTCCGGCACGACCCGCGATGCGGTGGACATTCCGTATCGGCAGGGCGAGCAGGATTATCTCTTGATCGACACCGCAGGGATACGGCATCGCTCGAAGCAGGACACATCGGTGGAAATCTTTTCCGTGATGCGCTCCGAGAAAACCATCCGCCGCGCCGATCTTTGCGTGCTCGTGCTGGATGCTGCCGTCGGCCTCACCGCGCAGGATAAAAAGATCGCGGGCCTCATTCAAAAAGCTGAGAAACCCTGCATCGTCGTGATCAACAAATCCGACTTGCTCGACAGCGCGGGCAAGGATGCGCGCCGTGATTATTTGCAGATGCTGGGCACGGAATTGTTCTTCCTCGACCACGCTCCGAGGGCGCTCGTTTCCGCAAAAACCGGGCAGCGGATGGAGGATCTTTTCAAGTGCATCGAACGGGTTGTGACTCAGTCGAAAAGCCAGCTCGCGACCGGCCCGCTCAATCGTTTGCTGAAGCAGGCGCTGACCGCGCATCCGCCGCCAGTGGTGGGCAACCGGCGCTTAAAGATCTACTATGCGACCCGCATCGACGACAAACGCCGCGACCTGATTCCCGTGCCACGCTTCCTGTTTTTCGTGAACAAACCCGACGCGCTTACGCAGACTTACGAGAAATATCTCGAGGGCCAGATTCGCGCGGCGACAGCTTACGAGGGACTTCCGGTGATCTTCAAACTCCGCGAACGCGAGCACACCACGCCGGGGCCCGTGTAGCAGTTGGCGTTTCTCCGGGAGCGCACTCGTGTTCCAGCGGACGTCTCGTCCCATGGCGAGAACCGGCCCTTTTGCGAGACGCAAAAGGGAACACGCGAAACGCGTGCGCTCTCGGAGAATTTCTAGCCGATCAGCGAATCTTCTTCCTGATCAAGCACGGCGCGGACTTTGCGGGCGAGCGTGCGTGCGGTGAAAGGTTTTCGCAGGAAATAGGCCTCGTCCTCACCGATATCCTCGCGGCTCAACATGTTTTCGAGGTAGCCCGAGGCGAAGAGAATTTTGGTCTCGGGATAGGTGATTTTCATCCAGTCGGCGAGTTCCTTTCCGCCCATTTTCGGCATCACCACGTCGGTTAGAAGCAGATCGATCTTGGTGCCGTTGACTGTCTTCAAGCAATCCTGCGCCTCGATTCCGTTGCCCGCCTCCAAAACTGTGTAACCCAGCGAGCGCAGGATGTTCGTCGTCAGCGGGCGCACCGCCGGATCATCCTCCACGACGAGCAGCGTCTCTTTTCCGCCCTGCACTTTGACGTCGGCAATGCGGTTGGTCTCGCGTGCGCCATCAGAGATCATCTTCGGGAAATACACGTCGAACGTCGAGCCGCGACCGAGCTTCGAGTGGACCGCGACGTAGCCGTTGCTCTGCGTGATAATGCCGTAACACGTGGCCAGCCCAAGCCCGGTGCCCTTGCCTTTTTCCTTGGTCGTGAAGAACGGCTCGAACAAATGTTCCTTCGTGTGATCGTCCATGCCGGTGCCGTTGTCGCTGAGCGAAAGCAGCACGTAATCACCGGGAATGATTCCCGGAATATCGGCGACCAAGTCGGGACCGACAGTGACGTTGGCGGTGCGAATGGAGAGCACGCCGCCCTCGGGCATGGCGTCGCGGGCGTTGATTGCGAGATTCAAAATGACTTGCTCGATTTGACTCGAACCCGCCTTGATGTCCGCCAGGCTGTCGTCGAGCAGGGTGCGAATCTCGATCGTTTCGCCGATGAGTCGGGCCAGCATTTGATACATGCCGCCGATGGATTTGTTGAGCGCGACGCGAGTCGGCTGGAGATTTTGCTGACGGCTGAAGGCGAGCATCTGGCCGGTGAGCGAGGCGGCGCGCTCGGCGGCTTTCTGGATTTCTGCCGAGTTGCGACTGAGCATGGTGTCGCGCTCGATCATGCTCAGATTGATGTCGTTGTAGCCGATGATGGCTGTGAGCAGGTTGTTAAAATCGTGCGCGACACCGCCGGCGAGACGTCCGATAGCCTCCATTTTTTGCGACTGCCGGAACTGGGTTTCCAGTTTCTTGATGCTGGTGATATCGGTGTAAACGGCGACGTAATGCGACACGCGTCCGTCCGCATCCACGATCGGAGAAAGGCTAATCGCGCTCTGAAATATCGTGCCGTCCTGACGATAGCTGCGCATCTCGACTGAGACTGGTTGCTCGCGGATGATCGCTTTTTCGATGGCCTCGACTTCGCTGATTTCGCTCTCACTCCCAGTCAGCACGCGCCAGTTTTGGCCGAGAAGTTGGTCGTGCGTGTAGTGGGTGATTTTTTCAAATGCCGGGTTGGCGTAAATGATCGGGAACGACCCGTCGGGATGCCGCGCCATGATGACGATTCCCTGGCTGATCGCCTCCATCGCCTTGTCGCGCAAACGGAGGGCTTGCTCCGTGCGGCGGCGCTCGGTGACATCGAGAAACATCGCCACCATCTTGCCGGGCACGGTTTGAAATGCATTCACCTCGTAAGCCGCGCGCAGCTCGCCGCCGTCGTAGAGCACCTGGTCGGTCCACGAGGCTTTTCCCTCACCCGCCGCGCGTCGGTACATGCGTGGAATCTCGGTGCCGGAGAGCGCGGGAAACGCTTCCTCGATGGTCTTGCCGAGGACGGCCTCGTTCTCGAAGCCCATGAAATTTTGCGCCGCAGGATTGGCTCCGATCAGGATCAAGTCCTCCCCGTCGCGCATTTCGTAAATTTGAATGCCCATCGGCGACGACTCGATCACAGAGCGAAATTTCTCCTCGGACTCGCGGACGGATTCCTTGATCGACTCACGGAGCGTCACGTCCTGCACGAGCGAGGCTGCGCCGATGACGTGACCTTTTTTGTCGGCCAGCGGCGTGTTAAACCACTCGCAAACGATCCGGTCGCCATTCTTGGTGATGTTCTCGTTGATGCTCCGAACCGGTTCGACCGTATCGACGATCTTGCCCCAGACTTTGGCCACATTCTCGCGAACGTTCTCGGGCACGATCAATTCCTGACCCAGCTTGCCGATGGCTTCCTCCTTGCTGAACCCGAAGATGCGCTCGGCGGCGGGATTCCATTCTGTGATCTCGAAATTCTGATTCCACTCGATCACGCCTAGCGCGGTTTGCTGGATGTGCAGATTTAGCTTTTGCTCGGACTTGCGAAGATCGTCCTCGGTTCGCATCTGCTCGGTCACATCCTGGGCCAGAAAATGAATCGCCGATTCGCCAAAGAAATCCGCTGAGCGGACTGTGAGTCGAACCTGGATTTTGTCTCCGCTTTTCGTCTTCAGCGAAGCCAGACTCGTTTCCGGTTTGCTCGCGGGGCTGGGTGAACTCGTCGGCACCTCGGCTACCAGCAGTTCGGACACATTCAACTGGAGAAATTCCTCGCGCGAAAAACCCAGGCGCTTGATTGCGGCCTCGTTGACCGCGACGATTTTTTGCGTTTGCGGACTGTAAATCCAGAGCGGATCGGGGCCGCTGTTGAAGAGCTCGCGATAGCGCCGCTCGGAGTTTTCCAGATGCTGGCTGCGGGCGAAAAGGTTAGTCGTTGTCGCCGAGACGAGCATGCTGACCACCGCGCAGACGATGATGAACATCTGCGCCTCCTGCGTTCCGCCCCAGGCCCCGCTGCTGGCGGTCTGAAATGGTCCAAACCCGTGGAGCGTGCCCCAGACGGTGATCACCGCTACCACCAACACAAAGGCCGTCGCCACGCGCTGGCTGAATCGCAGCGCGGCCCACGTCACGAAAAAGAACATCAGAAACGGCAACGAGCCGAAGTAGTTTTGCTGCTGCGGAGAGGTAAAGATGATCCAGCTCAAACTCGCCCCCAGAACGAAGCCGACCGCACATTCGATCTTGCGCCCGAGGGTAAACGACTGGCGCCCCGGGTTTGCCCAGGCCAGAATCGTCGGAGTCATCACCAGCGTGCCGAGGATGTTGCCCGTCCACCAGAGGAGAAATGTGTCGGTGGTGGCGTAGCCGCGCACCAGGCCACCGATCACGAGAGAAGCTGTCCCGAAGATCGCGCTGCACAGACTCGCCAGCAGACCCGCGTAGAAAATAACCTGAAGCGCATCATTCAGCTTGCCGATGCGTGGGCTGAAATTTTTCGACCGCCGCAGGAGCCACGCGCCGAGGAGAGCCTCCAGCGTGTTGCCTGCCGCGATGCCACCGCTCACCCCCAGCGGAGTGTGCGCGAGGAAATTCACCACCATCGCCCCCGCAAAAATGGCGGGCCACAGATTCAATCCAAACAAATAGAGCACCGCAATCGAGACCCCAGCCACTGGCCAAAACCCGGTGTAATGTCCATCGACTGACGTGTGGGACAGGGTGAAATGCCCGATGGCGATATAGATCGCGGCGAGGACGATGACCTTTGCCAGCCACTTCAGAGGTGGCCGGGAGAGGATGGGACTGAGGAAAGAGGGAGGCATCGAGGGAAGGGATTAGTTTTTGTAGAGTTCTTCCGCTTTGCAAGCCCTCTCTTTGAGAGTAATAGCGAACTCATGTCTGCACCCACACCAAACGATTACGACGAGAAGCTGCGGGAGATGGGGAATTATCTGTTCACTCTCGACCAGGACGGCGACGTGGCGCATCGAGACGGCGACATCGTGCGCGTGACCGAGATCGAAAAGGAGATAGAACGGCTCGCACGCAAGGCCGATCATTTTACCAAGGTGGACGGGCCGCATTTCATCCTCGCCAGCCTCGTAAAAGGGCTCGCGCTGCGAATGCTCAAACGCTGGGAAGAGGCGTCGCAGGCATTCCTCGATGTGCTCGACGAGAACCCCATGAACGGCGAGGCCTGGCTCGAACTCACTTGGTGCCTGGGCGAGCAGGGCAAGTGGGATGAAGCCCGCATGGCTGCCGAAAAAGGCACCGATATCTATCCCGATGTCTCCGCCGCGTGGGGCAATCTGGGGCACGTCCTCATTCAACTAGGCGACAAAAAAGCCGCCGCCACCGCCCTCCAGAAAGCCGTGCAACTCGACCCGCAAGACCTTCGCAACCACGAACTTCTCGGCCAAATCTCCGGCTCCTAGATAACCATGGAACTCGCCCAGCGCATCCAGACCTATCTCGGTTCGCAGCCGCAGATTCACCCCACGGCCTTCATCGCCAACACTGCCACCGTCCTCGGTGCAGTCGAGCTTGGGGAAAACGTCAGCATCTGGTTTAGTGCCGTGCTGAGGGGCGACATCAACCGCATCGTCGTCGGCCCCGGCTCCAACGTGCAGGACGGCGCAGTCCTCCACATCGCCGACGATTATCCGTGTCTCGTCGGCGCGAACGTCACCATCGGCCACGGAGCCATTGTCCACGCCTGCACCGTCGAAGATGAAGTCCTCATCGGCATGGGCGCCACCATCCTCGATGGAGCCGTCATCGGTCGCCGCAGCATCATCGGCGCTGGCGCGTTGGTCACCGGAAAATCCATTATCCCGCCCGGCTCCCTCGTCCTCGGCTCCCCGGCCAAAGTCCTCAAACCCCTCTCCGAGACCGAGCAAAACAGCATCAAAGAATGGGCCGAGAAATACGTCGCGCTTTCGCGGGTTTATCTCACTAGATAGCTGTCGCGAAATCGCCGATGACGGGGAGGCGGCGGAGGTGGGCGCCCATGCGGGGGATGCAGGCGATGAGGGCGCGGGTGTAGGGGTGTTGCGGTTCGCGGATGACGCGCTCGGCGTCGCCTTGCTCGACGATCTCGCCGCGATACATCACGATCACCCGGTCGGCCAGGCCGCGAACGAGGCCGAAATTATGGGTGATCATGAGGATAGACATGGCGAGTTCGGTCTTTAACTCCTTCAGCAAACCGATGACCTGCGCCTGCGTGGTGACATCGAGCGCGGTGGTCGGTTCGTCGGCCACGAGCAGGTTGGGCCGGGCGCAGAGGGCCATGGCAATCATCACGCGCTGCTGCATGCCGCCGCTGAGTTGAAACGGACGCGCATCGAGCCGGCTGGCGGCGTTGACGATCCCGACTTTCTCCAGCCAGAAGATGATTTCGCGGTCGAGGTCGCTCACGTCGGGCCGGTGGAGGCGAAGCATTTCGGCGAGTTGCGAGCGGATGCTGCGAACGGGGTTGAGCGAGGTGGAGGGTTCCTGGAAAACGTAGGCAATCTGGCGTCCGCGGAGTGAGCGGAGTTCTATTTCATTCATGGCGAGCACGTCGCGGCCCTCCCAGAAGATGCGACCCGCCGGATACGAGACGGGCGGCGAGGGAAGCAGGCGGGTGAGTGCGAGCGCGGTGACGCTTTTGCCGCTGCCGCTCTCGCCCACGACGGCGAGGGTCTCGCCTTTTTCGATGGCA
This sequence comes from Chthoniobacterales bacterium, assembly GCA_039930045.1. Classification (NCBI taxonomy): domain Bacteria; kingdom Pseudomonadati; phylum Verrucomicrobiota; class Spartobacteria; order Chthoniobacterales; species Chthoniobacterales bacterium. The sequence continues at coordinate 348,817 of JBDSQB010000016.1, forward strand.
AAACTGATGCCATGGACGACTTCATTTCCGCCAAAGGCGATGTGCAAATCTTCAACGCGCAGGAGTTCGGGCATGGGGAACATTTAGTCACAGTGGGCACGGAGGGCACAGAGAATTTTGTGTTCTTTGCGTTCTTTGTGGTTCAATAGTTTCCCGACATGCGGACACTTTCCTTTTTTCTCATCCTCCTCTGCGGCCTTGCCTCTTGTGCGAAGAAACCCGAGGCCGCCAAGCCGATCGTGATTGGGATGGAACTCAACTTTCCGCCGTTTGAAATGAAGACGCCCGCAGGCGAGCCGAGCGGCGTGAGCGTGGATCTGGCGCAGGCGATGTCGCAGTTTCTCGGTCGCAAAATTCAGATCGAAGACATGCCGTTCGACGCGCTCATTCCATCGCTCAAGACTGGCAAGATCGACCTCATTCTTTCCTCCATGACGCGCACTGAGGAACGCGCGCAGTCGATTGATTTCTCCGATCCGTATCTGAGCACCGGCGTCTCGATTCTGGCGGGCAAAAACTCGGGCATTAACAGCGTCGCCGACCTCGATCAACCCGCCCGAACCATCGCGGTGAAGAAGGGGACCACGAGCCACATCTACGCGACGGAGCATCTAAAAAAGGCGAAGGTGCTCGTCTTCGATAACGATGGAACTGGAGTCCTCGAAGTGACGCAGGGCAAGGCCGATGCGTTCCTCTACGACCAGATGTCGATCTATCAATATTACAAAAAAAATCCCATGACCACGAAGGCGATCCTGGAGCCGTTTCAGAAGGAGAACTGGGCCATCGGCATCCGCAAAGACAACGACGCGTTGCGTAAAGACGTCAATCGTTTCCTGGCGGATTTCAAAGCTAGAAAAGGCTTCGACGCCCTCGGTGACAAGTATCTCGGCGAAGACAAGAAAGCCTTCGCAGCGATGGGGTTCCCGTTTTACTTCTAACTACCTTGCGGGTTGTTAAGCTTGCAGAGTATGAGAGGACTAGCGAACTGACATAGACCCGTTGGGGTCGGCATATCTATAGACAATCGAGTTTCAGTTCAATCAGGTCCGTAGGACCGGCATCGTCTAGCTTGAGGAATTCCAATGTCGCACCTGCGGCGCTCAAGTATTTTTTCTAGCTTGCTGCTATAGATATTAGGCTCCCACGGAGCCATTAGCTGCGTTATGTGCGATTCCGAGTCGCTACCGTTAGGTTTCTCCCTAACTCCACTCGACCGGGAACGATTTCTTCTGGTTGAACTTGTCGTGGTAGTGGCACTTCTTGTTTTCCACTCCGTATTCGTGGACCATTTTGGTGACCTTCACGTCGAAGCAGCAATACTCGGCGATGTCGTGGATGCGGCCTTCTTTCCACCACTTGAGGGCGTCCATGCCGTCGGCGGTTTTGCCGACTCCGAGCGAGGCTTCGGCCAGTGAGTCGAGCTTCACGCGGTGGCCGAGTTTTTCCTCCACCGTCACTAACATATCGAGCGTGCGGCATTGGTCGGGCAGGTCGAGGATGGTGTAGCCCATGAGGACTTCGTAGTCGAAGCTGATGACGTTGAAGCCGACGACGAGATCGGCGCGGATGAGTTGTTGGATGAGTTCGTTGACGTTGCGTTCCTGATAGATGCGATACTCGCCGAGCTTCGTGCTGTAAGTGACGCCGATGGACATGCCCATGTCGCGCTTGCGGTCCCAGCCGCCGGCGTCGTTGGCGGTGCGGCGGGTTTCCAGATCGAAGTAAACGATGTCGCGACTCATCCCTTAAATATGCAGGACGACTTCGCTCGCTGGAAAGCGAACTTTCGGCACCGCGGCATATTTATCGGACGCGGCCCGGTAACCGACGGTGCAGGTGACGACCGAGCGGAGTCCCATGGTATTGAGGCCGAGGATCTCGTCGTATTTCGCGGGATCGAAACCTTCCATCGGGCAAGTGTCGATGCCAAGGAGCGCGGCGGAAGTCATCAAATTTCCCAGCGCGATGTAGGCCTGGCGCGTGATCCAATCCTTCACAGTGAGTCCAAACGGCGGGTCGGCGATGAAGTTCAAGATCACGTTTCTGTAGCCTGCGAGAGATTCCACTGGAACTCCTCTGGCGGCGGCGGTGTGCTCGATAAACGTATGCACATGGGCGTCTTCGAGTTCCGTCTTCACAGCAAAAACGACGACGTGTGAGGCATCAGCAAGCTGGCGCTGACCCCACGAAACGGGCACGAGCGAGTCCTTCACCGCCTGGTCGGTGATGATGATAAATTTCCACGGCTGCAAACCGAACGACGAGGGCGTGAGGATGAGCGATTGCTCCAGCGCGGCCCAGTCCGCGTCGCGGACTTTGCGGGTGGAGTCGAAGTTTTTCGTGGCGTAACGCCAGTTGAGAGACGCGAGAAGAGTGTCGGCGGTGATGGTTTGCATGGTTGATGATACGAATGAAACTGGGATCACAGTTTCTGCTGTTCGGCAAAAACTTCGCCGATTACGTCCTCAATGGGCACTTCGCCGACGCCGAAATCGGAGATCGGCAGACGTTCCAAGAGTTGGCGGCAAACGAGCGTCACTTGATCCTTCGGCACGCGCAGGCTGGCCGTGCCGGGCGCACCCTCGATGACGGTGCCGTAGGCGGAAAGGTCGTGCTTCGCGCCGTCGGAGAAGGTGAGCGTAAGGATTTTGTAACTCGCAAACCGGTCCACGATGGACTCCAGCGGGCCGTCGAAAAACAATTTCCCGTGGTCGATGATTAGCACGCGGCTGCAAAGTTCCTCGATGTCCTGCATGTAATGGCTGGTCAGGATCGTGGTGATTTTTCGATCACGATTGTAATAGCGGAGAAACTCACGCACTTTTTTCTGGCTGATGACGTCGAGGCCGATGGTCGGTTCATCGAGAAACAAAATGCGCGGCTGATGGAGCAGGGCGGCGATGAGTTCCATTTTCATGCGTTCGCCGAGACTGAGTTCGCGCACCATGATGTTCAGCTTGTCCTTCACATCGAGCAGCTCAGTGAGTTCGTCCACCGTGCGTTGAAACTGGGCCGTCTCAATGCCGTAGATTGCGCGATTGAGTTCCAGCGATTCGCGCGCCGGCAAATCCCACCAGAGGGCGTTTTTTTGCCCGAGGAGCAGCGCAAACTGCCGCTTCAACGCATCCTGCCGCAGCCACGGCGTAAACCCGAGCACGGTGGCCGTGCCGCTGCTCGGATGGAGCAGGCCGGCAAGCATTTTCAGCACTGTCGTTTTCCCCGCGCCATTGGGCCCGAGAAATCCGACAAACTCGCCTTCCTCAATCGAAAACGACACATCGCGCGCGGCGTAAAGTTCCTCGTATTCGCGGTGAAAAAGCCCCTGCACCGCACCCTTCAGACCGGGGACTTTCTTGTAAGTGCGATAGGCTTTGGTGAGGCCCGTGGCCTGGATGGCAGACATGTCGCCACTAGATAAACGACATCGCGGCGTCCGACAACCCGCTTCCCGAGAAAGCATTTCGCTGCGCGGCACGCACGTTGCTCTTTACGGATGGGGAATTTCGGTGACTGTGTCGGCACCGGCGTTCCCCAAACAAATTGTGAGACCTAAAATAGACGAACTCGTGGCCCAGCTCGGGCAAATCATTGTCGGCAAGGAGCAGCAGCTTCGCCTCGCCATCGCCTGCATTCTCGCCCGCGGCCATCTTCTCATCGAGGACGTTCCGGGCGTGGGAAAAACGACGCTCTCGCAGGCCATCGCGTTCTCCCTCGGGCTGGCCTTTCGCCGCATCCAGTTTACCAGCGATCTGCTGCCCGCCGACATCCTCGGCAACTCTATTTTCGACCGCGAAACGAATCGCTTCGTCTTCCATCGCGGCCCAATTTTTTCCAACCTAATCCTCATCGACGAGGTCAATCGTGCTACGCCGAAGACGCAGAGCGCACTCCTTGAGGCGATGGAGGAGAATCAAGTCTCACTCGACGGCCTGACCCATCCGCTGCCGAAGCCATTTTTCGTCATCGCCACGCAAAATCCCACGAATCAGATCGGCACATTTCCGCTGCCCGAGTCGCAGTTGGATCGCTTTATGATGCGCATCCATCTCGGCTTTCCCGACCGCGAGCGCGAGCGCGAAATGCTCCTCGGCGGCGACCGCCGGCTCATGACGAAACAACTCAAACCCGTCTTTCCCATCGAGACGTTGGTGGATCTCCAGGAGAAAGCCGCCGCCGTTCACGTCGCCCCGGCTTTGCTGGATTATTTGCTGAACATTTTCCAGGCCACCCGTGAGCGGCATCGAACTGGACTCAGCCCACGCGCCGGTCTCTCTATGCTCGCCGCCGCGCGCGCCTGGGCCTTTATTCAAGGCCGCGATCTCGTGCTACCCGAGGACGTGCAGGCGATTGCCATGTCCGTGATGGCGCATCGTCTGGGCGATGACTCGGGTGTGGTCGGCGAGCAGGGCCAGTCGCTCGCCCGTGAAATCCTCGAAACCGTTCCCGTGGATTAACGGAGATTTCCGCCATGCCGACGCGTCACTTGGTGAGCCTCTTCGCGGTCTTGATCGCCGTCGGGTACGCGGCCGTGAGTCAGGGAAACGGCCCGGCATATCTGCCGGCGTATGCGCTGATTTCGCTCTTACTCGTGTCTTGGCTGCACAACCGCGCGAACGTCCAGCAACTCGAGCTCACCACCCATCGCGAGGCCCATGGTTTCGCGGGCGCCGTCCTGCTCCTGCCTTTCAAGCTCGCCAACAAAAAGAAGCGCTTAAAGTTTGGCCTGCAACTCACCACGACGCTTGGTGGCAGCGCCAGCGTTGGCAAACTCGAAACCGAAATCGAGGGCGCGATCAGCGTTCCCAATCTACAGCGCGGGGTGCATCGGGTGAATCAATTGGAAGTCGCCAGTATTTTTCCGCTGGCCGTCTTTCGGGCAAGATCACGGCACCCAGTTTCCTGCACCTGCTATGTGTATCCCGAACCCATTGGAGAGCGGGAAATTCCCCTCGGCGGCGGAGTTGGCACTCCTGAGAAAAAGGGCGAACGAATCAGCGGCGACGATTTCGCCGGCGTCCGCAATTACCTCGTCGGCGAGTCGCAGCGGCACATCGATTGGAAAGCCGTCGCGCGCGGCCAGCCGATGATGATCAAGCAATTTGAATCCACTTCGCAGCAGGAAATCTGGCTGAGCAACAACAGCCTGCGCTCGCTCGATCTGGAGTCGCAGCTTTCCCAAATGGCGCGCTGGATCATGCAAAGTGAGCGGGCTGGTTTGCGCTACGGGTTGCAGTGGAATGGAACTCGCATCGCGCCCGGTCAGGGCAACACGCACTACCATCGCTGCCTGCGCGAGCTGGCCGCCGTGCCTTCGGTAAAATGAAGACAAAATCATTTTACCACCTGCCGCTCTCGTCATTGCAATGGCTGCTCACGGGCCTCTTTCTGGCTGCGCTGCCGCTCTGGTTTCAGCTTAAGTCGGCGATCATTTTCAGCTTTCTAGGATGTCTCGTTTGGCGCTTTATCTTGGAACGAAAAGGTCTGAAATGCCCCGGACTTTGGGTGCGTTGCGGCGTCGGCGTCATCGGAGTTCTGATGTTATACGGGCTCAACGGGACTTTGATTGGACTGGAGGCTGGCATGGGACTGCTGCTGTTTTTGATCGCGCTCAAAGTCCTCGAAATGCGCACCGAGCGCGAGTTCATGCTCCTCGGTTTTCTGGCGTTTTTCATCCTGCTCACCTCGCTCTTTTTCTCTCAGACACTGCTCGTCTGCGTCTATGTCTGCGCCGTTTTTATCGTGCTCACCGCGACCATCGTGCAATTCACCGGAGGTGCGGCGGAGGGATTTCGGCTGCGTTCGCTCCTGCGTTACACCGGGATGCTGGTCCTGCAAACGCTGCCGCTGGTCGTGCTCTTTTTCGTGTTTCTGCCGCGCATCAAAGGCGGGAGTTTGCTGCAAATCAACAAACCGAAGGGCGCCCAGTCTGGCATGTCCGAGCAGATCAACCCCGGCAGTTTCGCCGAGCTGGCGCAGAATGATGAAGTCGCCTTTCGCGTCGATTTTCCCGATGGCGTGATGCCGCCCTACAACGAGCTTTACTGGCGCGTGGCCGTCTTCACGGATTGCCACGGCCTGAGCTGGCGCGCCGACAAGCGCGAGCGGCAAAACATCATGGCCAAGCCCCGGCTCACCGGCCCCATCGTCACCCAGCGCATCAGTATGGAACCCCACAGCGGCTTCTGGGTTTACAGCCTGGATCGTCCGCTCGCTGGATCGGGGCCAGTTTCGATGGTCACGGGAAATGTTTTATCGCTGAATGTGCCGACGCAAGACCGCCTGAATATCCGGGTCATTTCGCAGTTGGGGAATGATCACACGCCGATGTCGGGCAAGGACCAGGAAGCGCTCACCCAAGTGCCGCCGGACATCGCCCCGCGCAGCCGGCAGATGGTGAATTCCTGGCTGCAAAAAACGCGGCAGCCGAAGGAACTGGCCGGTCTGGCGCTGGCCTTGTTTCGCAAGGAAAAATTTCGCTACACACTGTTGCCGGGAACTTACTCGCCGGATGGTTTGGATGAATTTCTCTTTGATCGGAAACTCGGTTTTTGCGAGCACTACGCGGCGGCCTTTGCGACTTTGATGCGAATGGCCGGGGTGCCCACGCGAATGGTTGCGGGCTACCACGGCGGCGAGCCCAATCCGTTTAGCAATTACCTCATTGTTCGCCAGGCCGACGCCCACGCCTGGGTCGAAATCTGGTCGGAAAACGACGGCTGGCAGCGCATCGATCCGGTGGACTCGATCAATCCATTGCGGGTCGATCCAGACACGCCGCTCGCCTCGCGTTTCCCCGTGGAAACCGCCAGCGGAAATGAAACCGGCACCGGTCGCAACAGCAGCAATCTCGTGCAAAGCCTCCTGCGCGGCGCACGTCTCGGCTGGGACACAGTCAACTTCCAATGGAATCTACACGTCGTGAGCTACGACCAGGAATCGCAGCGCGACTTCTACAAAGTCCTCGGCATTCGCAGCCTCTTCTCGTGGCGGCTGATTAGCATCCTACTCGGCGGCATGTTGGCCGTCCTCGGGGTGGTCTGGTTTCTCGTGCGGCAAAAGCCGGAAAAACCGGATCGCTCGCTCATCTTGTATCGTGAATTTTGCCGATTGCTGGCTCGTCATGGGCTGGCTCGTCATGGGCTGGCTCGTCATCCCAATGAAGGTCCGCTCGACTTCGCCGATCGAGTGCGGAATCACTTCCCCGAGCACTCCGAAAAACTGGCCGCCGTCTTCGATCTTTTCATCGGCTTGCGCTATGGCAGCGCCGACTCGCGCCCGCAGGAACGTCAGATTCAGCTTCTCCTCAAAGAACTCCGCCGCACCCTGCGCCGCACGAAAACACCCATTCGAGTCTGACTCGAATTTCTTCGGAAACCGGACTTGCGCCCGGCGGTTTTGGACACATCATTACCGCTCTTATGTCATCACCCGTCCGCGCTTTCATCGACCACCACTACCGCCACTTCAACGCCGCCTCGCTGAAAGACGCCGCGCAAGGTTACGAGGCGCATCTCGCCGGCGGTGGGAAAATGATGATCACCCTCGGCGGCGCGATGAGCACAGCCGAACTCGGCCTCTCGCTTGCGGAGATGATTCGCCAGGACAAAGTCCATCTCATTACCTGCACTGGCGCAAATCTGGAAGAGGACATTTTCAACCTCGTGGCGCACGATTTCTACGAGCGCGTGCCCAATTATCGCGAACTCACGCCCGCCGACGAGCAGGCACTTCTGGAGCGTCACATGAACCGCGTCACCGATACTTGCATTCCCGAAATGGAGGCGATGCGCCGCATGGAAACCGCCATGCTCGAAGTCTGGATGGCCGCCGACGCGAAGGGTGAACGCTATTTTCCGCACGAGTTTTTTTATCAGGTTTTGCGCAGTGGAAAATACGAGGAGCACTATCAGATCGATCCAAAAAATTCCTGGATGCTGGCGGCTGCGGAGAAAAATTTGCCCATCGTCACGCCCGGCTGGGAAGATTCGACTTTGGGAAATATGTACGCGGCGGCGGTGATTCGCGGCGACGTGAAAAATGTCCATACCGTCCGGACCGGTATCGAATTCATGACCTGGCTCGCTGAGTTTTACACGCAAATCACCAAGGACACCACGCTCGGAATGTTCCAGATCGGCGGCGGCATTGCGGGCGATTTCCCGATCTGCGTGGTGCCGATGTTGCACCAGGATTTAGAGCGGACTTCCGTTCCACTCTGGGGCTATTTTTGCCAGATCAGCGATTCCACCACCAGCTACGGCAGCTATTCCGGCGCGGTGCCGAATGAGAAAATCACTTGGGGAAAACTGGCTCAGGACACGCCGAAATTCATCATCGAAAGCGATGCGACTATTGTGGCCCCGCTGATTTTTGCCTACCTGCTCGGCTGGTAAAAAACTCAGTAAACCATCTTCTGCCCGCGCAGTGCCGACTCTTCCTGGAGGACTTTTTCGCGGGCGCGCTTGATGGCGGTTTCGTAGATGCGCAGGTATTGCGTGACCATTCCGTTCTGGCTGAAATGGTCGATCACGCGCTGGCGCACCTGACGCCGGTCGATCGTGCGGACTTGGCCGATGGCTTCAATGAGACTTTCGTACCCAGTGACGAGATACCCGGTTTTCCGATGCTGGACGATTTCCAGATTCGAGCCGGAGCGCAATGCGATGACCGGCGTTCCGCAAGCCATCGCCTCGACCATCGAGAGCCGGAACGGCTGCGGCTTTTCACTGAGATGCACCAGTGCCAGGGCGCGGCCAAAAATCTCGTTGCGCCGTTCGCGGCTGATCGGGCCAAGATAAATCAGGCGATGATCGGAGGCGAGGGGATGGATCACTTTCTCGAAATAAGGCGCGTCCTCGATCGGACCACCGACGACTAGCGGGACGTTCATTTTGTCGGCAGCCTCGATGATTCTCTCCAGGCCGCGATTCGGCGCGATGGTGCCGACGAATAAAAGGTAATCGCCGGGGCTGTTGTTCAGCCGGTATTCCTCCAATGGGACTCCGGGTAAAATGGTGGTCGTGTAAGGCAGTCCGGGAAGTTTGCTGGCCTCGCTGATAGCGATGTAACTCGAGTTGCGCGCGAAGCGATGGAAGATCGGCAACTGCCGCGAGGTGGGCGTTTCGTGCAGCGTGAGGACGACCGGCGTGTCCACCATTTCCGTGTAAGCCAGCGCCGAAACGTCGGTGTGGCAATGGATCACATCAAACTCGTGCGCCCGGGCAAAAACCTCGGCCGTGTGCAGCAAATTCCAGACTCCGGGATCGAGCGCGCTGTCCTCGCGCAGCGGTCGCGGACAGATCGCCCGCAGCTTCGCCGTGCTCGTGGAATCTGCCGTGGCGAAAAGCGTCACGTCCAGCCCGCGAGCCACGAGGCCGTCGGCCAGACTGGCGGCGATCAATTCGCGAATGCCGGAATGCCGGGGTGGGGTGCGCCAGTCGAGTGACGAGACAATGGCGATGCGCATTCGGGGTTCTGATTTCATGCGGGGAACGACGATACAACCATGTCAGTGCATTAACTAAAGCAAGAAGTGAACCATTCGGAGAGGTGTCAGGCAGTGCTGCGGCTTTGTTGCAAAACTTTGAAGGCGCTGCCTGCTCCAATGGGATCGAGCACGCGGGCCTCGCCGGTCGTCTCGGGTGTGAGATGGCCGAGGTGGCGGGTGATAAATTCGCGTTGGGTTTCGAGGAGATCGTTGGCGAGCCCGGCTTCGGCCCCCCAATTTTGCAAGTCGGTGAAATTAACATCGGCAGTGAGATCCTGCTGGCCGATGCGCGTATAGATTTCGGCTCCTTCGACGCGCTGATGATGAAAATATCCCCGGACCGTTCCCTGCGGCTGACGGTGGTAAAGCGCGGGAAAAATGTCGCCATAATCAATCGTCAGCCAAGCGCCACGGGTGAGCAGCGGAGCTGTTTTCAGGAGTTCCTCGCGATAAGCTGCGTGCACTTCGATGATCTGATTTTCCGGGAGCGCAGCAACGCACTCCAGCAGCGGCCTGCAAGATTCCTGAATCTGACCACATTCGAGTTTGAGTCCAATCTCGTGCCATTCCGATCCCACCCGGCGCAATCTCCGGCAGGGATACGCATCGACGAGTTCATTGGAAAAAATCAGGGCCATTCCTTCAGCAGCCTGAAGCGCGTCTGCGATGGAATCGTGCCAGCGCACATTGCGGCCGCGAAGTTTTTCCTTCTGGCGCTGACGCAACGGTTGGGAAATTTCCACGAGGTGATACGTCAATCCCAGCCGCCCGAAAATCCCCAAGCTTTGCAGGATGGTCGCAGCCATCTCTCCCGTGCCGCCGCCGACCTCGACGAGATGCCAGTGGAAGTCGAATCGGAAGCGCTTTTTCTGGTCTTTCGCCCAGCGAGCGATGGCTTGCCCAAGCGGTGAATTTCCCTGCGCGGATGTGGTGAAATCTCCCGTGCGGCCCACGTCCCGGATCTGGGTGGCATAGTAACCAAACTCCGGATCGTAGAGCGCAGCAGCCATGAATTTTTCGAACGAAAGCCAGCCGTCATGCCTCGCGATTAGCGCCCGCAATATCGCCTCGGATCGCGTGGAGGAAGGTTTGAAATCGACAGACATTATCAATTGTGGCTAAAAAATGCGGGCGGCGAGGTAATTGTATTCGCTTTTTTAAGAGAAGACTGTACATCCGCACTTTGCAGATGGGAATTTTGACTCACAAATAACATTCTTCTTCTCTGCTGCTGCCGTTCTTATATAGATTCCCGCTTATGAAATTCCGCGCCTTGCTCACCAGCCTTTTACTTGTTTCGCAGCTTGCGTTCGCTCAGGACAAGCAGACCAGCGAGCAGTTATATCAGGAGGCTTACGAAAATTTCGTCAAACGCGATTATACCGCCGCCTCAGCCTCGCTGGATAAAATCAATCCGGTCGATCAGAAAAAAGCCGACATTCTCAACCTGCGCGGCGCGATCTACAAGCGGCTCGGCGAGTTGGACAACGCCGCCAATGCCTACAGCGACGCGCTCAAGATCAACCCGAAAGACTGGGTGCCGAAGTATAACCTGGCCGAGGTGAATTTTCTGCGTGAGCAATACAAGCCGGCCCGCACTTTTCTCGAGCAAGCCCTGGCCTCCATGCCCGAGGCAGACCGTCTGCAAAAGCAGGATCTGATTCTCTACAAAGTGTATCTGACCTATCTGCTGCAAGGCGACGATGAGAAGGCCAAACTGCTCCTCGATAGTTTCGACATCAACTCGCCAAACCCGGTTTATTATTTCGCCCAAGCCGCTTGGAGCTATAAGAAAAAGGACCTCGCCAAAGCGAAGACTTGGGTGAACTCCACCGACGGTCTCTATTCGCAGGACCTCCGCAACAGCTATAGCCAGGCTCTCGTTGATGTCGGCTGGCTCGAGCCTTCAGAAGGAGTCGCCGCCACATCGCTCACGGCCAATCCCGCACCAAGCGTCACTCCAATGGAAGTCGCCATGACTTCGCCGACCCCGGCTGCAGCAGTGGTTCCGCTGGCGACCAACAATGCGACTCCCATCGCGGTGGTCGAGCCGAGTGCCACTCCACAACCTTCTGCCACGTCGGCAGCGACTCCGGTGGCCTCCATTCCGGAGCCTGCCGTTGCGAGCGAAACCAAGAAATCCGACAGTGGTTTCATAGCCAAGATCATCGCCGTCCTCGCCCTGCTGGGCGTGACCTCGATTCTTCTCATCAATCTCGCCAAAAAGAGCCGCATCGTTCCTCCGCCTGAGGACAACATCGGCTACGACGCCATTGCCGCCAGCGGCAGTCCCGACGCCACAAATGCCATCGCCTTCAGCCCCGAGGGCACGGGAGTCGTCATTGAGCAGGATGAAAATGGGGGAGTCCCTCCGGCGGCCATTCGAGTTTCACCGATTCATCGCGAATACCCCGAGGCAGCCGCCGACGCTCCGACGCGCAAGGGCCGCAAAACCTCCACTGGGAAAACTTCGTCGGGCGGGAAACCTTCTCCGAAATCGGTTCTCAACGCCGAAACCAAGGAGCCGGTCTCGCTCAAGAAGACGCCTGCCAAGGCTGCTGTGAAAACCACTTCCGCTGCAGCCGCACCTGCTGCCCGATCCACCAAAGCCGCCAAGCCAGAGGTAAAGCCAGCACCTGCCGCCAAAGCTCCGACCAAGCCCGCCAAGGCAACCACGAAATCCACGGGCGGCAAGCGCGTTCGCCTCGTTCCAGTTTCAACCATTGACGTTCCGCCGCCGGAAGTGCCGCCAGCCAAGCTGATGGTTTCCAACATTGAAGTGTTGCGCGCCGATCCCACCAAGGAATCCGCACCAGCCGAGGCCAAGCCTGCTTCCAAACCCGCTTCCAAGACAAAAGCCAAACCTGCCAAGGCTACCGCCAAAGTCGCAGCCAAGCCCGCTCCGAAAGCCCCGGCTCCGCGTCCAGCCTCGCTGATCACGATCCCAGAGTTTGAAGATGCTGGTTTGGAACCCGCTCCGACCACTGTCATTCGACTGGTACCCGAATCTGCCCCGAAAGAGGACGATTCGAAGAACGTCTAGGTTCTTCGTTTCCACTTGGCCGCCCGGTCGATTGCCATGGTCGAACCCACGACATCCAGCTCTGTCACAGAGCTTTACGAGCAATTTGTGCTGCCGACGTATGGGCGTTTTCCCATCGTTATCGAGCGCGGCACGGGCTGCCATGTCTGGGATGAAAATGGCACGGAGTATCTCGATTTCGGAGCCGGCATCGCGGTCTGTTCCATCGGTCATTCGCACCCGCGACTGGTCCAGGCCATTGCGGATCAGGCGGCCAAACTGATTCACACCTCGAACCTGTATTACACCGCGCCGCAAGGGAAACTGGCCCAGCGTCTCGCTGAATGCATTGGAACTCCGGGCAAAATTTTCTTCTGCAACAGCGGCGGCGAAGCCAATGAGGGACTCTACAAACTCGGGCGCAAATACGGCTCCGTCACCGGTGGCACGCGCCATGAAATCATCACTTTCGAGGGCTCCTTCCACGGACGCACCATGGGCGGCATTTCCGCCACGGCGCAACAAAAAGTGAAGGTCGGGTTCGACCCGTTGCTGCCCGGTTTTCGTCACGTTCCCTTCAACGACGTTCCGGCTTTGCTCGCAGCGATCAACGACAAAACCATCGGCATTTTGGTCGAACCCATACAAGGCGAAGGCGGCATTAACTCGGCAAACGCGGAGTTTCTCCGAACCCTGCGCAGCCTCTGCGACGAGCACGATCTGCTCCTCATGTTCGACGAAGTCCAATGCGGTCTCGGACGCACCGGCGACTGGTGCGGCTGGAAAACTCTTACTGGCGACGACCTTGTGCCCGACGCGATCAGTTGGGCCAAAGGCATCGCCGGCGGTTTTCCAATGGGCGCGTTTTGGGTGCGGAGTAAACCAGTCGAACTCGCCGACGGCACAACTTCTCGTTTGTCCGATCTTTTTGGCCCCGGCACGCACGGCACGACTTTTGGCGGCACGCCGCTGGCCTGCGCGGCAGCCCACGCTGTTCTGGATGTGATCGAGGAGGAAAACCTCTTGGAAAACGCCACGAGGCGCGGTGCCTACGCGTTGCAAAAAATTCGCGGTTTACAGTCGCCGCACATCCGCGAAGTGCGCGGGGCCGGTCTGATGATTGGCATCGAACTCGACTCAGCGCTTCCGCAAAAACTGCAACAGCCGACCAAAACCTCCTCGCAAATTCTCGTCCAATTGCTCCACGAACAGCATCAACTCGCCATTCCGGCGGGAGCCAACGTGGTGCGCTGGCTGCCTCCGCTCAACGTCACCGAGGCGGACATTGATCAAGCCGTCGGACAACTCGCCGCCGCGCTGGCCGAGTTGGATTCCAATCTCGCCAGCGTATGAAAAATCTCCTCTCCATGCGCGAGTTGGAGGCGGCGCAGATTCGCGAACTGGTCGCCCTCGGAGCCGTGATGAAGGCGGAGCGCGGGCACCACGCCTCGCATCCGCTGCGGCACGAATGCTGGGGCATGATCTTCAATAAATCTTCTACTCGGACGCGAGTTAGCTTCGAAGTGGGCATTCGCGAACTCGGCGGTGACGTGCTGTTTCTCTCCGCGAATGATATTCAACTCGGGCGTGGCGAGCCGATCAAGGACACCGCGCGTGTCCTCGGGCGTATGTTGCATGGGGCAGTCATCCGCACGTTCGCGCAGGCCGATGTGGTGGATTTTGCTAACTTCAGCGGACTGCCGACGATCAATGCGCTGACCGATGAAGAGCATCCCTGCCAGGTGCTCGCGGACCTGCTCACGATGCAGGAAAAACTCGGGCGCATCGACGGAACGAAAGTCTGTTACGTCGGCGACGGCGACTCCAACATGGCGCGTTCCTGGATCTGGGCGGCGGAGCGGATTGGCTTCGAACTGGTTATTGCCGCACCCAAAAAATACCAGCCATCTGATGCGTATCTCACTCAACTGAAGAGCGGCACCGTCACCTGTAACGAGGACGTTTTCGCCGCCGCGAAGAACGCCGATGTCCTCTACACCGATGTTTTTGTGAGCATGGGGCAGGAGGCGGAAAGCGCCGTCCGACTGAAGGAACTGGCGGGGTATCAGATCAATTCCGCGCTGGTCGCCGAGGCGAAAAGCGGCGCGCTGGTGATGCATTGTCTGCCGGCCTATCGCGGCAAGGAAATCACCGAGGACGTGCTCGAAGCTCACGCGCAGACGATTTTTGATGAGGCCGAAAACCGGCTGCACGCGCAAAAGGCCGTGCTCATGCAAGTCTGCCGCAAGGCGAGTTAGACCAAATCGTCGAAGGCAGATTTCAGCGTCGGGTAGCTGAAGGAAAAGCCGCTTTCGATTGCTTTTTTTGGCAGCGCCCGCTGACTTTCCAGAACAATGCTGGAGAGATCGCCGAGAGCCGCGCGAATCAGAAATTCGGGAACGGCAAACACAGTCGGGCGATGCAGCGCCGAGCCGAGCGCGTGGGTGAAGGCGAGGTTGGTGCATTCCTCTGGAGCCACGGCGTTAATGGGACCGGCGAGTGTTTCGTTTTCCAACGCGTGCAGGTAAAGCGCGGCGATGTCGGCGAGATGAATCCACGGCAGGTATTGCTGGCCGTGGCCCATTTTACCTCCGAGACCAAGGGAAAATATCCGGCGCAAAAGCGGGAACGCGCCACCGCTTTTCGCCAGCACCATGCCGGTCCGTAGCTGGCAACTGCGGATGCCGTGTTCCTCAGCCGACTTGGCTTCTGCCTCCCAGACTTCAGACACCTCGGCGAGAAACCCGGAGCCGGGACCAGCGGTTTCATCGAGTTTTTCCGCGCCGCGATTTCCGTAGAACCCGGTGCCGGACGCGCAGAGCAAAATCTTTGGCCCCTGGCTCGCCATGCTTTGCACCAAGTGCCGCGTGCTCTCACGGCGGCTGGCCACGATGAGGCGGCGTTTTTGCGAAGTCCACAGGCCGATGACCGGTTCGCCGGCGAGATGAATGATCGCATTGAGTCCGCTGACATCTACCGGCTTTTCCAGTGAAAACAGACGCACATCGTTGCAGCCTGGCAGCTTGGAATGCGCTTTTCTCGAGAAGCCCGTGATTTGGTGTCCGCGTTGCTGGCAGAGTGCGGCGAGCGCGCTCCCGATGAGACCCGTCACGCCGGTGATCCCGACTTTCATTTTAATCAAACCGCCGGTGCAGCCAGGCCACCGGGAAACGATCGCCAGGGCAATCGGTGGGCACGGGATTGATCTCCTTGTGAGCGCGAACGATGGAATATTTTCCCTCGACCTTGCCGCAACGGCTGCGCAGATAACGAATGAGTTCGTCCAGCGCCTCGAGTTGTTTCTGAGTCGGTTTGTCGCGGTTGAAATCGCCAACCAGGCAGATGCCGAGTGAGATATAATTCAGGTAATCGCTGTGCACGTGGCCGCCGTTGATCTGCTTCACCCAGCGGCTGCCGAGTTCGATCTGACCATCACCGGTCGAGGTGCCGTTACCGATGACGAAATGGTAGGCCATGCCGTTCGGCATTTTGCGCGTGTGCCGATGGTAGTAATCGAAAATCTTCGCGTTGCCCTGCCGAGTTCCACTGTTATGGACGACGATATATTTCCAGCGGCCGCGTTTGACTGGGGCACCGTCGATGCCGCGTTTCACATTGCCGACGATGTAGCGATACTTCGGCCCACCCCACCAACTGCGCGGGGGCGGAACGACTTCCACTTCTTCGTTGCCCGAGCGCCGGATGGTGATCGGAGCCTGCGGAGTGGCAGTGCTTTGGAAAAATGGCTTCGCGGTGGGCTTGGGAAATGGCGTGGGCGCGGGCGTCGGAGAAGGCGTGGCGCGCGGCGTGCGCTCGGGCGTCTCCTCAGCGGTCGGACGGGGAGTCGGACGCGGCGTTTCCTCGGGAGTTTCACGCGGCGTCTCGCGGGGAGTGCGGCGCGGCGTGGGTGTCTCCTCCGGTGTTTCCACCGGAGTGGGTTTGGGGCGAGGGGAGGATCGGGGTTTCGGAGTCGCAGTCGGCTCGGGCGGCAGCGTGTGCATTTGCTCGCGGGCCTTTAGAAACATCTCGCGCTTTTTCCGCGTGTCGTCCGAGATCTGACTCTGCGAAAACGATCCGCCCAGCAGGAGAAACGCGAGAACGAGGGACAAATGGCGGAGCACGGAGCGGAGAGTAAAAGAATTGTCGAAGTGAGGCAAGGCACGCTTGGAAAAATCCACTTTTACTCCCGTCTCGGTTTCGTGAGAAAGGTTACGATCCGGTGACGACGCCGGAAAAATCTTCCCAAAAGCCGTCGCCTAAGTTATTCACAGCTTGTTCACAAACGAACGATTTCCCGCTCCCCCACAGCTCTCATTTCCTATGAAGAAAATCCTCATTTTCACCGCAGGTTATGGCGAAGGCCACAACACCGCCGCCCGCAACATCCGCGACGCGCTCGAGTTTATCGCCGCCGACGAAGTCCAGGTCGAAGTCCTCGATCTCTTTGAAACCTGTTACGGCAAACTCAACGAGTTCGTCAAAAAAGCCTACCTCACCGCCATCAACAAAGCCCCCAAAGTCTGGGGCAAAATCTACGAGCTGATCGACAACACCCGCATGGTCCAGAGCAACATGGTGGCTCTCGGTCGCATGAAAAAAGCGTTGGCCGAACTCCTCCAGAGCACCGAACCGGACGTCATCCTCTGCACCTATCCGATCTATAATTATCTCATCGACGATATCTATAGCGACGGACGCCCTCGGCATTTCTCCCAAGTCACCGTCATCACCGACTCCCTCACGATCAACTCCGTCTGGTATCGTTGCCACAGCGATTACCTCCTCGTCGCCAACGACGACAGCGCCCGTGTCCTCCGGCAGGCCGGCATCGAGGACGAAAAAATCCGCGTCTTCGGCTTCCCCGTCACCCATCAATTTGCCTCGCTCACCAGCCAGCGCGGCCCCATGGAGAACGTCCTGAAAGTCCTCTTCATGATCAACTCCGGCAAAAAGGAAGCTCCCGAAGTCGCCCGCAAACTCGCCGCCCGCAAAGACGTGCAACTCACCGTCACCGTCGGACGCGACCTCACCCTGCGGAAGGAAATCGAAGACGCCGTCTCCGGTGCCGCCAACCCCGTGGAACTCCACGGCTGGACCACGAAAATCCCCGAACTCCTCCTCTCCCACCACGTCCTCATCAGCAAAGCCGGGGGAGCCACCGTGCAGGAATCCATCGCCAGTTGCACCCCCATGATCATTACCCAGGTCGTCCCTGGGCAGGAGGAAGGCAACGCCCGGCTCATCGTCGAAAACCACTGCGGCACCCTCGCCACCAACGCCGACGCCATCGTCAGCGCCATCGATATTGCCCTCGAGGATCGCGGCGCGCTTTACCAGCAATGGCAGACCAACATCACCCGTCTCAGCCGTCCCGAAGCCTCCCTCGACATCGCCCGCTTTGTCCTCGAACTCGGTGTCCCCGACAACACGCCCCCGCGCAAGATCGCGAGCTTCGACCGCCACGTTCCACCCGCCTCCAGCTCGCGCAACCTCCTGATGTGCGACCTGCACACCCACAGCCATTTCTCCGACGGCAAACTCAGCATCCGCGACCTTGTCGATCTCTACGGACAGCACGCCTTCGACGCCCTCTGCATCACCGACCACATCTGCGACCACCAGCGTTTATTGGGCAAACTCACCAACCTCACTGGCATGGTCCTCACCCCCGATCAAGTCTCCGAATACTTTGAAACCATCGAGCGCGAAAAGAAGCGCGCCTGGGAAAAATACCGCATGATCCTCATGGCCGGGCTCGAGTTTAATAAAGATGGGCTCACCAAAAAAACCTCCGCCCACCTCCTCGCCATCGACCTCCAGCAACCCATCGACCCCAGCCTCAGCATCATCGACACCATCGCCGAGATCCACCGGCAGGGTGCGCTCGCCGTCGCCTCCCACCCGCACGAATTCAAATCCGCCTGGGGCAAGGACACCCTTTACTTCTGGGAAAACATCGACACCTACGCCCCGCTCCTCGACGCCTGGGAAGTGGCCAACCGCGACGACATCTTCAACCCCGTCGGCCTGAAGCGCCTGCCCTTTATCGCCAACAGCGACTTCCACAAACCGAAACATCTTTTCTCCTGGAAGACCGCCCTCTTCTGCGAAAAAAGCCCCGAAGCCATCAAAGAATGCATCCGCATCAACCGCGACGTTTTCATCACCCTCTACCGCGACGCCAAGATCGGCTTCAGCCACAGCCAGTTGGAAGAGATCGAGACGACGCCTCTGATCCCGCTGCAAATGGCCGGGTAAAAATCCTATGGCGCTCCGGTCGCGACAATGTTGCCGGCAAACTCCGAAGTGTTGTTTGAAGAGCTGGTCGCAGTGGCCGAAACGCTGTTGCCAATCGGAATGGGCGACGTGAAATAAACGCTAAAAGAACCATTGCCTGAGCCATTCGTGGCCACATTTGTGTAGCCCAGAAAGTAGCGGCATCCGCCATGCTGGGAGGCATCGCCCGCAGGCCCGTGGAAAAATTCGATGCGATAGGATTGATTGGGCTGGCTGTTGAGAGTTCCGGTGAGTGTGGTCCGTGTCGAGCTAACCAAAACAGAGGTTAGAATCGGGAAATTTTGCAGAGTATTGGGGCCGGTATCGGTGTCGCCGATATCATTGGCGGTGACGCCAAACCCATCCTCGCTGCCTGCGGCCAGGTTGATGGCGAGTTGCGCGTTTCCGTAGATGGCGTTGCGCTGGATGCGGTTGCCAAACGTGGTGGCGTCGAAAAGGTCGATGCCGCGCAGGTTGTTTCCAGAGATCAGATTGCCCTGGCCGGAGTTGAGGCCGCCAATGAGATTGCCCGTGGCACCGGAAAAGAGGGCGATGCCACTCCACATGTTTCCAATGGCTGCGGTGGAGCCGGCATTGAGGCCGATGGTGTTGTTGAGAATGGAGTTATTGGAGGTGCCTGCGCCGCTGAGAGAGACGCCGTAGTTGCCGTTGCCGGAAATGATGTTTGGAGTGCCGATGTTGCCGATGACGTTGGCCTGCGCTTCGCCGAAAATATCCACGCCGCTCCAGCCATTGGGCAGGGCCGATGTGCCGGCCGGGTTAAGTCCGATGTAATTGTAGGTGATGCTGTTCGAGTTGGTGCCGGTGCCGGAAATGGTGATGCCCTGCTGCTGGTTGCCGGAGATAAAGTTGCGCGCGCCGGAGACAGTGCCGCCAATGAGGTTGCCCTGGGTTCCGCCGAAGAGGGCGACACCCGGCCCGACGTTGGCGCTGGCGGCAGTGCCGGGGCCGTTGAGTCCGATATAATTGGCGGAGACCGTGTTGCCATTGGTTCCCGCACCGTAGATGCCGATGCCGCGATAGTTGTTGCCAGAGATGTAGTTGCGGGAGGCGGCGCTGATGCCGCCAATGGTGTTGGCCGTGGCGGCGCCAGAGATGTCGATGCCGACATTATTGGGGATGGCCACGGTGCCGGCAGGGCTGAGGCCGATGTAATTGCCGGCAACCACATTGCCACTACTGCCTGTTCCATCGATGGCGATGCCCTGGCCTGCATTTCCCGAGATGTAATTACGGCTGCCGGAAACAGTTCCGCCGACCGTGTTGTTTTGCGCGCCTCCATAGATGCCGACTCCCGAGAAGGCGTTGGCGCGGGCGGCGGAACCAGTGGAATTGAGGCCAATGTAATTGGCGGCGATGGTATTTTGGTTGGTGCCGACTCCGCTGATGCTCACTCCCTGACTGGCGTTGCCGGAAATGACATTGCGGCTGGCAGAGGTGGTGCCGCCGATGAGGTTGCCACTGGCTCCGTCGGAGATTTGCACCCCGGCATAACCGTTGGGCACAGATGTGAGTCCCGTATTATTCAGGCCAATGAAGTTGCCGGAGACGATGTTGCCCGTGGTGCCGGGATCGGCAATGACGATGCCTTGCTGTGTGTTGCCACAAATGACGTTGCGGGCTGTGGAGGTGGTGCCCCCGACGGTGTTGCCACTGGCTCCGGCAGCGATGGTGATGCCAGCGTATCGATTGGCGAGGGCGGTGACACCGCTGTATTTGGTGCCAATGTAATTGCCCAGAACCCGGTTGCCGCTGGTGCCGGAACCTGTGATGTAAATGCCGGAGGCTGTGTTGCCAGAGATCACGTTGCGATCTGCGGCAGTGGTGCCCCCAATGCTGTTATTGATGGCTCCGCCGCTGAGGGTGATGCCGTCGAAGGCATTTGGCGCGGCAGTGGTGCCGTTCCAGCTCAGGCCGATGTAGCAACCCACGATTTTGTTGGCCTGGGCAGCAGCGCCTGTGATGAGGATGCCTTCCTGGGAAAAACCATAGATGACGAGGTGGCGGATGGTGCAGTTGGCTGACACCAGCTTCAAACCTGGCGCATAAACATCCGGCGGCTGGGCATAAGTGCCCGTGAGGACAATGGATGGGCCATACGGATTGGTGTCTCCACCCGCGAGGGTGCCATCGATGGTGGTATTATCCCCGGGAGCGAAAAGCGGGGCAGAAGGACGAATGGCAAAGACATGGCCGGCGTACCCCGGGTCGGTGGTCGGGATATTAAAAGTGATCGTCGTCCCCGGATGATCGAAACCATAATAAAGCGCCGCGCGCAGACTGCCGGGGCCGCTGTCCCGGGTGTTGGTCACGATGGGCGACAAAGCCGTAGCCGCGCCATAGAGGATCGCCATCCCGGCGCGGTCACCGGGGCTGAGTGGGCGATCGTATTGCTGACCGTAAATGTCGAGATACGCACTGTAGGCGGGTTTCGGCTCGATGGTGTTGAGAGTGGCGGGATTGATCGAAAAAGCATTCCGCGCGTAATGCATGATCGAATAAAAATCATACGGCCCATTATTCAGCGAGCTGGGTATGAGGGTGAAATTCCCGTTGCTGGCACCTCCATTGATATTCGACGTGAGGATGTTCACATACGTGTCGCGGTCGGAGCGTTGATGCTCGTGGATGAGCCCCAGGGTGTGACCGATCTCGTGGAGAAGCGTTCCCCGATTCCAGCTCCCGATCAGAAACGTTTGTGCCGGGCCCACCATGCCCACGGCGGATTGTCCGCCTGAAATAGCGGCATTCTCGACCCACATGTAATTTGTCTGCGTAGTGCGTGGGGTAAATTGCACATTCGCAAAAGTGGTCCACTCGGCGGCGGCATCACGAAACGCGCGTTGATGGGCAGCCGTAACGCCGCTGGCAAACGCATAATAAACAATCCCACCGGGCCATTTGACGAGTCCACTCGGACCCGCGCTGCTGGGAGTGGCACTGAAAGTGGAGACGCCTCCCTTGCTGGTAGTGGACGTTCCAGCGAGATGATCACGCCAATTTCTAATCACCCCCGCCCGGACTTGCATATCCCCCAGACTCACCAAGTCGTCGTCGCTGGTGGTTTTCTGGAGGATTTGGTTATAGGCAGCGAGGCTTGCCGAGGCAGTGCTGCTTTTGATTTGTGCCCAACCGGTGGCCAAAGGCACCAGAAACAATAAAACGACGATCCTTTGCAGAATAACGCGGATAAGTGGAATGGACACGAGCATGAGAATCCTTTCGCAGATGGGCAGAAGATTTTTCTAGCCAGATCCTGCCCAAAACACAAGCGGCGAAGATTGCCCGGACGCACAGTTCCGATTGACAATGTGGAGACGAAACCGCTAGTCTTGCCGCATTGGGAAATGAGACAATCCCATTCGTGGTTTTAGTTCTTTGCGACGTTTGAATTTGCCCTGCGGTGTGCGGGATCAAAGGTATCAACTCCCGGACCGATAATTAATTATTCCTTGGAGGCCGGTTTGGACGGTCAATGACAGGCCTTAATTGGAAGTCAGCCACCGAACCACAAGCCACCACCCTTACTTGGGGGAACGGGAAAGGTGCCTGAACGGCATTGCGGGGCATATTCAGACGTTGCGGAGAGTAGGGGTTGGCCAGTGGCTTGCTGTTCAGCGACGAAAATTAAACGTGTACGATGGGGCGAATACAGTCGTCCGTGATGAGACGGTCAAAGCGAAATAATTAGAAGGCAGCCGGGCGGTAAACGGCGGCATCGAGTGCAGCGTGGGCGTCCTTGAGCAGGTTGGCACTAAGGAGTTCGAGCGTACGTTAGAGGGTGCGCAGTCCGCCCTGGAGCTTCGGCAACGCATCCGCCCGGATACGTCGCATCACGCTATCACGCTTGGAAGACGACTGATTTTACAAACCGCTTTGCTTGGTCCGCGGCCTCTGACGAAATCATCTCACGCGTGAAAACATCTGCGACGAATGCGGGCCCATGCCCGTCTGCTGCTGGGAAAAAACATTCCAGTTCGCCAACGGGTACCACATGGATGCGAAGGGCGGCAAGAGCAGCGAGGAGCTGCTCCCCCGTCCGATAGTCTTGTCCCTTTAGAAAGGAAAGCCCCACGCTCTTCACCTGTTGCCATGGTGTCGCTCGCCGCAGCAGCCTGTCTATTTCCTTTCCTGCCTTCTTGGGAAAAATCGGCTCCGTTATGTCGTTAAGGATGCCAGTAATTGCGTCACGGGTTTCTTGAGTCGAAAGCTCCGGCTTTTTGTGGCTGATGACGTGATGCACCGGCTTCCAGAGCGTTTCGATTTGTGTCCAGTCCCCGCCGTGTGCCTCGACGATGGATCGAAGAGGCTCTTCAGCGCTGAGGACATCAAAATCCGCCACCGTCGAAATTGGAACACCGACACGCTTCAAAGCGCGAATCACAACCGGCATACGACTTTTCCCGCCGCAGTGCAGAAAGAGTAGATCTGGTCGGCGCAGCGTCGCGTCGTATTGGCAAAGCTCGTCGAGCACCGCTCCATAGAGAAGACAATCGGAGTCACTCTCGCAAAGGACTACCGCTTCGTGGAACAGACCATCCAAGACGTTGGAGTAGCGCAGGAGCGGGTCTTTCCATAACTCTTGAATTTCCGTGGCCTGCAATTCGTTCACGCGATTGACGTTCCCGTCGCGAGTGAGGCGAAGCACGCGTGTTCGGGCGTTCCCAGCATCGAGCACGCCTTTCAGGAAGTCGCCGCTATGAGTAGCAATGATTGTCTGTGCTCCGGCCGCCTTATCATTAGCGAGCACCGTTCCGAGGAGGCGTGCCTGCGGTGGGTGGAGAAATGCCTCCGGTTCGTCGAGCAGGATCACCGACCATTCGCCAACAGTGACCTGCAATAGCACGCCGATGTAGCTACGAATTCCGTCGCCCTGCTGGTGAACCGGCTCCAGCTTTTCAACCGCTCGAACATATTCGACCGAAACACGGTCCTTTCCAGCAGGTGGAATGGGTCGCACGCCGCAATAAAGTGGTATTTTGGTTCCGGCATTACGATGAACGACAAGGTCTTTATCGAAGGCGGCTTTGAAATAGGTTGAAATCCGGCTTTCAAGGCTGTCATCGCGGGCAAGAAACTGAATCGGGTGACTTAGCGACTGCTCAGTAAATGGAATGTTCGGCGCTGGTTCGCAAGTCTTAAGACGCTCCTCAGTGTTGATCAGCGTCGCGAAGATACCCGTTGCTTGGCCAGGCCCTTCAGGCAGTTGCCAGAAATGAGAGAGGAACTCTATCTGGAAGTTGACGTCGCGGAAACTCACCATTCTCTGCGCTCCTCCACGGACACAGCCTAGCGCCTCGATGTGTTTTAAAACATCTTGATGGGTTCCTTGACGTCGACTCTTCACAGCGCGGATGACCTGCGTTGGCGGTTCATTCTTCATCCGGCTTAAAACATCCCGGAGCGCACGACTCTTGCCGGTGTTATTTGGCCCAACGATGAGCAGCAAGTCGCCCGTCTCCATGGTGACCGTTGTCCCGTCGCTGAAGGTTAGTGTTTCGATCGTGAGAGAGGGCTTCATAATGCTTGGGAAAGGCGATCGAGGAAGATTTGTGCCTGCCTTTTTTCTTCCACTGTGATGTGGGCCTGAGTCCATGCGACAAAGGCTGCTAGTTTGTGGGTAAGGGGGTCGGTCATGTGCGAAGACTAATGATCACCACAGGTAGTAGACGAGGCCGTTTGAGTACCGTTGAAATGAACAAATATCAGAAGCGATTAAAAAATATCGTCGGGAAATACACACATCTCCCGACGATATTTTTTTCATTCAGGCTATTTACCAGCCAAATAAGCTGCCACGTGGTGCGCTCCATTGCCTACCGCATGAACTGCTTCCCTCAGTTTCGCTTCGGTGCAGCCAAAATGGCCGGTCCAATAGCGAACTTCCCAAGATTCCGTAAGACTTATCTTACTAGCATCTTGAGGCCGACGTTTATTTAAGTCATCACTCATAAACTTTGTTCCTTTCTAAGCACCCACAACTGATTGGGGGTAACGCGTCAACAAACCACATTACTATGTGGTTTCAAGGCTTTGCTTGGGTTGAACAACCCGCGCCAAACCCACAAATCATACGTCTGGCCTTTTTAACGCTGAAACATACCCCTCTCTCACCCAAACATAACGTCCTTCGACCCAAGCATACCCATCTTGAAGTCAAACATAGCGCCCTTGCACCCAAACATAGCGGTCTTGAAGTCAAACATAGCGTCCTGCAACTCAAACATAGGCCTCTTTCACTCAAACATGGCGGATGTGAGGTAAAACATACGGCTTTGCAGTGGTGACATTCGCGCAGTGAAAGCAAACATACGCAATCGGCTGTCGATCTTTGCGTCCTCGCAGTGGTGCATGGCGGGCTTGCAGGCAAACATAGGCGTCGTGAAGGCAGACATAGGCGTCTGCAAATCGGGTTTTCGGGTGGTCTGGCAGTGAATCTTGCGAGAAAAGCAGAGTTTTGAACTATTTTGGCTGGATTGGCTCGTCCTCTGCTAAGGCTTGCGGGGTATATGACTAATTCGCAGAAAAACAAGCTGAGCATGTTCCTCGCCGTGCTCGGGATCATGCAGAAATACAATGCCGAATGGATGTCGCTGACGGCGTTTGCCGCCCTCGTGACGCAACTCGGCGATCTCGCGAAGTCGATCCAGGATGCCAGCGGCGTGCAAGGAACTCCGCAGACGGGTATCGCTGGGGGCAAAAGCCGCAAGCAGGTCGAGATGGCGGAATTGACCGTGTCTGCGGCGGGCGATCTGCATACGCTGGCGGTGACGGAAAAGGATGATGTGCTGGCGGCGAAAGCCGATGTGGAACTGACGACGCTGCTGCGGATGGAGGACACGCTGGTGGGGCCGTATTGCCGTGGGCTTTACGATCTGTGTCTGGCCCGTGCGGCAGACATCGCATTGCTCGGCACGACCGCGGCGGATTTGGCGGAACTGGATGCGGCGATTACGGCTTACACGCCTCTGGCGACGGCTCCCCGGCAGGCGATTGTGGTGGGCGCGGGGGTGACGGGGAACATCCTGCTCGATACGACGAGCGGGATGACGCTGCTCACCAAGCAACTCGACAAGGCGATGCGGAAGTTTAAGCGCAAGAACCCGGAGTTTTTCAATGCCTACACGAGTGCGCGCATCATCGTCGATCTGGGTGGCGGTCATGCGGACAACTCTGGGGAAACGCCCGCTCCCCCGCCTGCGCCTTAGTCGCCTCCTTTTCTTCCATGGCACGGTGGGCCTATTCAGACGTCGCAGAAAAGAGTGCGATGAAACTCGAATGGTTTTTTCGTGATTTTCTGATTTCCTGATTCATTTCCTTGGCGCATCTTCACCGCGATGAAACGAGCGATTTTGGCATTGGAAGATGGACGGGTTTTCGAAGGCGAAAACTTCGGCGGCACCGGGACGGCGGTTGGGGAGATTTGTTTTAATACCTCCATGACGGGCTACCAGGAGGTGCTGACCGACCCGTCGTATCGCGGCCAGATCGTGGCCATGACGTATCCGCTGATTGGAAATTATGGCATCACGTCCGAGGACGACGAGAGCAGCGAGCCGCATGTGCGCGGGTTTGTGATCGAGGAACTGGCCGAGCTGGCGAGCAATCATCGTTCGCAGGAATCGCTCGGGGATTATCTCGCCCGGTGGAAAATCTGCGGCATTCAAGGCATCGACACGCGGGCGCTGACCAAGCGGTTGCGGGTGGCCGGGGCGATGAAGGCCTGCATAACGACCGAACTCGCCACGGGAGCCGAGGCGATCGCCGCGGCGCAGAAAGGGAATGGCGTGGTCGGCATGGATTTCGTGAAGGAAGTGACGGCGGCGGAGCCGTTTGCCTGGGACCCGGATGACACTCAAAGTCCCGAGTGGGACGGCGATAAATATCTCGCGCTGCCGCCAGTGAAGCATCACATCGTGGCCTACGATCTCGGGATGAAGCGGAATATTTTGCGCCGGTTGCGCCAGAAAGGATTCGCCGTGCAGGTGGTGCCCGCGACGACGAAGGCGGCGGACGTGCTGGCCTTGAATCCGGATGGCATTTTTCTCTCGAACGGCCCCGGCGATCCGGCGGCGCTGGATTATGTTTTCCAAGAAGTGCGCGAGTTGATGGGCAAAAAGCCAATCTTCGGCATTTGTCTGGGGCATCAGATGCTCGGCCACGCGTTTGGCGGGAAGACGTTTAAGCTGAAGTTTGGCCATCGCGGCGGCAATCAGCCGGTGCAGGATTTGAAAACCGGCAAAGTCGCCATCACGGCGCAAAATCACGGCTTCGCAGTGGACGCCGATTCGCTGCCGCCCGAGGTGGAGGTGACGCATATCAACCTGAACGACGGCACGGTCGAGGGCTTGCGCCACAAGGAATTGCCGATCTTCAGCGTGCAATATCACCCCGAGGCTGCGCCCGGTCCGCACGATGCCACGTATTTTTTCGACGAATTCTCCAAACTCATTGATACGCAAAAATCGAAATGATAGGTTAACGCTATGGCCACCCTCCAGATTTCCCTCCCCGACGGCGAACAAACCCACGAGCTCACTGAGGAAGTGATCACGATCGGGCGCGTCTCCGACAACACCATTCACATCGACGACGCCTCGGTGTCGAGTCACCACGCGCAAATCACCACTCGCGACGGGCACTTTGAACTGGAGGATCTGGATTCGACGAATGGCACCCGAATCAATGGCCAGCGTCAGAACAAAGCCACGCTGACAGATGGAATGCGGATTCGTTTTGGCCAGGTGGAGGCGACTTTCTCGTCCGGTTTTGCAGGGGAAAGCCTGCCGCTGCCAGAGGCGGAGGAGATCGATGTGAAAGTCGGCGACCAGACCAAACGCCCGGCGGATTTTACCAATTCCTCGCCGTTTGGCCGTCGCAGCGGGAAGAAAGACGGCAGCGGCAAGGCGATTCTCGCGCTCGCTGTGTTGGTGATGCTGATCGCGTGCGGGGCCATTTATCTGGCCTACACGATTCAGCCTCCGGGGATGTAATCAGAAATTCAGGCCGTAGGTGAGGCCGAGCCAGTGAGATTCGAGTTGGATTTCACTGTTGGAATATTCGCCGGCTTTGAGCTGGGACTGGGAAACGGATTGCGTCTTCGGCAGATGCCATTGCCAGGAGAAATCGAGGTGCCAGGCCGGTTGCTGATAACCAATGCCCGCGCTGACGATGGAGTCGTCGATTGCCGCAGCCAGCGGCGTGAGGGTTTCACTGGGAACGACCTGGGTCGAGTAAGCGTAACCGGCGCGCGCACGCCAGGCGTTGGCGATTTTGTATTCGGCTCCGACTCGAATGATTTTCTGATCGCGCCAGCCGAGCGGAACGACATCGGTGAATTGATCGGAACCGACGAGTCCGTTGACGACGGTGTTCGAGCTGTGGGAAAGCGTCACCGGCAATTCGTCGAAGGCGTTCGACCAGTTGATCCAGTCAAATTCAGTCGTCAGCAACAGCTTGTCCGTGGCCTGCCAGGCGATGCCGGCCTCGATCTTTTGCGGGAGCTTGGTCACCACTTTCGCGTCGGCATTTAACTCTGGCTCGACTGCGGCAAATCCACCGCCGAGCGACTGCAACTGCGCTGAGAGATTCGCCCGTGCGTCGCCTTTGGTCCGAAATTCACTGGGTGTCGTGTAAGCGGCGGAGATCCGCAGCGAGGGCAGGGGGCGGAGTGTGAATCCGATCTGACCCACGGCGGCGTAGCCCTCGGTGTCGAGATCGAGCCGGGTCTTGAAGCCCTGGAGCGTGGGCTGGCTCTGGAAAATGTAGGCTGTGTTCAGGGCGTTGTGATTGTAGATGAAACCGGCGGAAACCCCGGCGCTGAACCAGGAGGAAACGTCGGCGGCGACTCCGGCTTGAAAATTGTAGGCGAGAAATTCGGAACGGTGGCTGATTACACCGTAACTCGTCCGTTCGTCCACGCCGCCCTCGCGGTCGCGATAACGCCAGTCGGTCGAGGCCGCATACGACGGCGCGGCGGAAAGACCCCAGCGAATGGCTGGATGACCGCTCGGCAGCGCGATAGCGACGTCGCCGAGGAAGTTGATCCGGTTGCGCAGAGTGGAATCTTTCTCGCCCGTGCGAGTGAGAGTCGCATGGAGAAAAATGCCATCGACCGAGACTTCGGCGCTCCCGCGTTTGGTTTCCGTGAGGGCGGCGGGATTGGTCATCATGGCCTCCAGCGGAGAACCGGCGACGGCCACACTCGCGCCGCCCATGGACTGGGTGCGAGCGGTAAATCCATCGCGCACCAAGCCGGCGCTCCAGGCACTGGCGGCAGTGAGCAGGCTGAAAGTCAGAAATTGGGAAAAGGACGACCGGAGTTGCATCCCATTCCAAGACCAAGTTTCGTGCCAGCGGCGACGTGATTTTACGAACGTCGAATGCGCAACTGGCGTCGCAGCGAGAGATAAAGAATCCCGAGGAGCGCGATCGCGGAACTGTGGAGAACGAGGGCGTCGAAGAAGAAAACGCCGAATTCGTGGCGGAAGTGGACCTGTTTCGTGCCGAAGAAAACGTTGATGAGAAGATGGTCGCCGTTCTCGCCAGAACGCCGGTAATCGGCCTGTTCCGTCTCGGCCTTGCTGACCAGATCAAGGATCTTTTGATTCACGTAAACCTGATCGACCGTGAGATTTTTTGACCGCCGCTCGACGGGGATGATTTTCACTTCCTGCCCGGCAAGAATGCGATCCATCTCGGCGAGTTGCGCGTCGATTGCCTCGGGGGAATGTCCGGCGATGCCGCTCAGGCGAGAGAGGCCGTCCTTGAGTTGGTTTAGGCGGGTGAGTTCCAGCGGAGTGCGGCTGGCTTTGAGTTTGGATCGAATCGGCTCGATGGCGGCGGTGAATTCCTCTTGCCGCATAGTGAAGGGATTGAGCTTCGCCTGCGCGACGACGATCGCTTCGTAGGACCAGCGCAACGGCATGAACTGGCAGATGAACGGGACTTTGAGCTTGCTCTGGTCCTGCGCCGAACTGGCGGGATCGTGCTCGGAGAACCAGCGGTTGATGGAATAAACGAAGTCGAGATTGCGGTTCATCTCCTCGTATTTGATGAGCGCGCCGCCGAGGATCATCTGGGGAATGAGCACCATCGGAACGATGTTCGCGGCAGTCTTGGCGTCGTTCACCAGAGACGAGACGACGAGTCCCATCGCGATGCCCCAGATCGAGGTGGTGACCATCCAGATGAAGTGCCACCAGAACATGCCGCGGATTTCCAGAATGGCGTTGCCGATGAGGAGAAAGAGGACGCATTGCAGCGCGCCGAAAAGGGTGAGCGTGAGGGCCTTGGCCGCGACGTAATAACCGAGGCGGACATTCAGATTTCGCTCGCGCTGGAGAACCGTCCGGTCCCGGATAATGTCGTCGGCGCTATTGGTCAGCCCGAGGAACATCGCGACGATCAAGGCCACAAACAAGTAAGTCGGAATGTGATACGCCGAGGCGAAATCGTAGTGCGCCGCCTCGCTGAATTTGAGGACGAACCCGACTAGCAGCGCCAGCAGCGGCGCGACTACTGTCGTGATGACGAGGTTGGCTTTGTTGCGCAGTTTGCTTTTGAAAGCGCGGGCGAGCAACGTGCGAAACTGCGTCCACTCGTCGCGCCAGCGGAACCAGCGTTCGCGATCCTTCAGCGTGCTCGGCTTGGCTTGGGGCAGCTCGCGTTTCAACGAGATCTGCCGCATGTCCTGGAAAAGGCGATGCGACTCGTATTTATCGCGCCAATAGTCGGGCGAGTAACGTCGCGCCGGCACGAGTTGGCTGCGGCTGTTTTCCTCGTAAATGATGTCGCCGCCGAGGTCGCGCAAGGGCGTTTCCAGCACGTCGAAGATGAACTCGGGTCGCGTGGTGCCGCAGGTCGGGCAGCCGCCGAGTTCGTTGCCGTATTGCTGCTGTTGCTCGGCTTTGGCGAAGTATTGGAGCATCTCCTGCGGCGTGCCGTAGAAGACGAGGCGGCCGCCTTTGTCGAGGAGGAGCGCCTTGCTGAACATCTGGAAAATTTTCGATGTCGGCTGATGGATCGTGACGAGGACAATCTTGTTGTGCGCCATGCCGCGAATGATCTCGATGACGTGCTCGGAGTCCTTCGAGGAGAGACCGGAAGTCGGCTCGTCGAAGAGGTAAATGTCGGCCGAGCCGATCATGTCGAGGCCGATGTTGAGGCGTTTGCGCTCGCCGCCGGAGAGGAATTTTTTGCTGGAACTGCCGACCAGCGAATCGCGGCGCTCGGCGAGTCCGAGTTCAATCATTTTCGCGTCGATGCGCCGCCAGCGATCCTTGGCAGATAAGTGTGGAGCCCGAATGGCGGCGGCAAAACCGAGGTTCTCCGCGATGGTGAGATGCTCGTCGAACGCGTCATCCTGTGGAATGTAGGCGACGTAGCTTTTCAGCTCCTCCACATGATCGTAGAGCGATTCGCCATTGAGTAAAACCGTGCCGCCATTCGGCTGCAACCGGCCTGCGAGGACGTTCATGAGCGTGCTTTTTCCGCTGCCGCTCGCGCCCATCACGCAGACCATTTCGCCGCGTTGCACGGTGAAGGAAATGCCGTCCACAGCGGTCTCGTCGGCGCGAAAACGATGGTTCAGATCCAGCACGTCCAACTGCCGGATGATGTTGCGTTCCTCCTCGATGATGCGCTCGGAAAAGTCGCAGCGCAGGATCTGCCCCGTGTCGATGCGAATGGTGTCGCCGTCCTTCAAATTCGCGCTGTGTTTGACCGGAACATCGCCGACCAAAATCGGACGATCCGCCTGCAAGACGAGAACCTGGCCGACGCGCTCTTCGTAGTCGCAGAAAATTTTCAGCAAAATCTCACCGCTCGTTCCGGGTGAGAGCAAAATGTCGTCCTCGTCGAGCAAACTGGGGTTGTTCGAGACGAGGTATTCCGACTTCGTGGCCTGGAGATGGAAACGTCCGCCCATGGCCCGGGCGCGGCGGCGGAGGTCGGAGAGCTCGAGTTCGTTGCCGGTGGGGAAAACCAGTTTGTCGCCCAGATTGGCGGTCACGCTTTTGCCAATGACAAGTGGTTCGTCGTGCAGGGTGGCCTCGACTTTGCGAATCGCGGTGACTTCCACGCGGAGTCCGAAGCGAACCTGGAGCTGCGAGTCGCGGTTTTTCGTGCGTTCGACTTCCACTTCGTCGTCGGAGTGGACCGTGACGTAAACCACCGGAATACTGACGTTTTTCTTGGCGTTGAAATAGGCGACGAGATCCTGGTGCGCCACGACCTGCTCATCGACGATCACGCGCTGGCCCGGATAAATGCGGCAGAATTGACCCGGAGTCAGCGGGCGTCCACGAACGACGACGGGCTTTCGCGCGAGATTTTTCAGCAAAATCAAATCGTGATAGCGATAGGCGGTGAGACGTTCCCCCTCGTCGAGACCTTGCAAGGCGACGTCCTCCTTTTCACTAGTGCCGAAGGTCAGCGACTCCAGCGGTGAGGTGCCTTTTTGATACACCGACGTGTCGGCTGTGTCCGAGGCGTTGAGTTGATAAACGATGTCGATGGCCTGGGTCGCCATGCCGAGCGACGACATGAATGAGTAATAAGCGATGACCTGATCCTGCTTCAGTCCGGCCTTGAAAATGAGATCGTAAAGCTGCACGCCGAGGAGAATCTTGCGGTCGTCGCTCAGATCGGAGGCCAGTTTCTGCGCCATCGCAGTTAGATCCTGCTGCTCGTTCAGAGCCTGGCGAAACAAACGTCGCAGCTCCGAATAGACCGCTTCTGGATAATCGTAGCGCAGAAACCCTAGCGACGAATCGACCTCGTCCTCCTGCAACTCGCCGTCGATTTTCGTAAATGCCGCCAGCACTTTGATCATCAGTGGAAGCAAATTCGCGCTTTCCGAGACCGCGCTCCGCTTCCTCATTGCCTTCCTCGCAGTGGCGCGGGAGCGATTCACGGCACGATGCCAGGCAGGTGTAATGGCCGTCAGCCGATCGACCATTCTCTTGCCAAAAATCGCCAGGGAACTCACTCCGCAGTCCTTATCACGCGTCGAGTCCCTTGGAAAGAGAGGAACCCCGAGAGCGTGAGTTTCAGCTCGCCCCGGCGAGGGCGTGGCGCGGCAGGTCGATCGTGAAAATACATCCACCGCCCGGTTTATTGCGCGCGCTGATCGAGCCGTGGCTCGCTTCCACACTGCGCCGACAGATCGTGAGCCCGAGCCCCATGCCGCTCTTGTTTTCGCCGCCTTGGTGGAAGGGGAGAAACATCTTTTCCGCCTCGCCCGGAGGCAGGCCGGGGCCGCTGTCCTCCACTTCGATAAGAATGCGCCTCTCCACGGCGTAGGCGTTTAGCGTGACCTCGGTCCTTCGCTCGGTGAATTTGAAGGCGTTTTGCAGCAGATTTCCCACGGCGGCCAGAATCAGGTCGCGGTCCGCCTCGAGGGCCAGGTCTCTATCGACACTTCCCACCACCAGCGCACATTCTTTCGCCTGGGCTTCCAAAATGGCCGACAGCCGCACTTCCGCGATCAATTCCGCCAGCGAGAATCTCTCATGCTGGAGTGGAATGCCCGCAGCGATCTTCACCTCGGCCAGCGAGCGATCGATCAGATTGCGCATTCCCACCAGACTGCGATCCAGAATTCCTCCGGTCGCTCCACTGATGCCGACATCGCCCAGCTTGATCATGGTCAATGCGAGCGTCGCGGTGTTCAAATAATTGCGTAACTCGTGCCCAAACATCCCCATCCGCACATTGACGTTTTTCTCCTGTTGATCGGCGGCATGTGAGGCTTGCTGATAATTAAATTCCGTCACCGCCACCGAGATGCCGTTGTCGAGGCAGCGGTTCAGGGTGCGAAACTCATTCACTTGAATGGACTTTTTCATTTCCACCGCCAGATCCGTGATCGCCTGGCAGAGATCGCCATAATCGCGCACCACCTGTTCCACGGTATAGCCACGCCTGGAAAGATCGCGTCCGTGCAAGGTGGATGTCGCACCCATCTCCGACTGATCGGGCATTGCACCCCCGGCTGATCCGGAAACCGTGTAACTCTCCATCGGTTCCTCCGACTGCTCGATTTTGAGCGTCTCAATGAGTTGATCGAGAAAAGGCGGGACGCCGTGGTTCGTCTCGCCCACGGGCATGGATGGCCTGCCTCGAAGCACGGCCTTGGCTTCGCAGCGTGCGATAATCTCGGAGCGATGAGTGGTTAGGAATTGATACAACACACCCAAGTTTGTAGAGCGCCCTTACCCACCGATCTATGGGGTGAAACCCTACTCCGCCGCCTGCTGCATAGGGTAAACCCTAAGTCGGGTTACACCCCATGGGCGGGAGTGTTGCATTCACTTAAAGTTGAGGCCTTGGAAAACCACTAATTCCCCCCAGAAACCTAAAAAGCCCGCTGGAAAGTCATTCCAGCGGGCTTTTTTAACGGACGGGGCTTTTCCTATTTAAGGAGTGGGCTGCACCGGCGGTGTCGGAGGGGTGGGGGTGTAATCCGTCGGCACCTGAGAACGAATCATGTCTCCCTCCGGCGTGCCTTCGGGGAAGACTTTAGTCGCCTCGGCATACCAGGCGATGCATTCGTCTTCGAGACGGGCAAAGAGCACATTGAGCACTCCCGCGCTGCGCCGCCATTTGGTGAGCGCGGCTTTATAGGTTTTCTTCAAGGTCGCCAGCATCGGGGTCGTGGTCTGGCCCGCACCGGCGGCACCGTCGAGCAGGAGCTTGAATTCGGGCAATCCCTTGCCTGGGGCGGGAAGAAAGGGGGCAGCGGTTTGTTCCTCCCATTCTTCCCAAGCGGCCAGCAAATCGTCGGCTTCGTCCTCGACCGTGCGGCGGCTGTCGCCACGGGAGGAAAGGTCGTTCACGATTTCGATCAAGCCGGGCATCGTGGCGGCGCGCACACGCATCACGCCCACCGTGAGCAGAGTGAATTTATGGAGGGCGTCGAAACGCGCATCAAGCAGACCGCGCGCCGAGAGCATGGCGGCATCCAGGCCCTTGACGATGCCCGCCAGTGTATCGCTTTTGGTGGCATCGAGTGCGAGCAGGTCGGCATCCCAATCGGCGAGGGATTTGAGGGGCCAGGTCCAACTCGCCTCGTTGGCGAGCGTGGCTTGGGCGGCGCGGGTTTTCTCGACGCGATCTTTAATAAAGTCCTGACTGGTGGATATTTCGGTGCTCATAAGTGGGTGTTCAATAAGTTTTACTGACGTGAATACGGTTCCATGTATTAAACAGGGGTAGTTTTTGCAAACCAAAAACAAGAATAATTCGGTAAAAAGAGCCCTATTCTCTGCGACCATCGCTTTGATCTCCTGGTGCATCGACGCGCTGCCTACCTGCCTCGCTGCCAGTTCCAAGGGCATCGCTGGCCGCCCGCCGTGCATCGACTTCCCTTCGGCGTGCTTCGCTCCCAGCTCGCCGTGCATCGACACGTCTCCTACGCCGTAGGAATACCCCCTCCTTCCAAAATGACGTGCCCGATGCTCCGTGGGAAGCCCCCGAGTGACGTTTTTGCCTTATCCGCCTCCCAAACGAGAGGGCTCCCTATCGCCGACGCAGTGCCACCGTTTATTTAGAGAGGATGGAGGAGTTGGTGAATTTGCCGAAGCATGGTCTCGGCAGAGTAGGGTTTGGCGAGGAAATGTTCGATGCCAGCCTGGCCCGCCCTGAAGGTGCCGATGTTTGAGCCCTGGCCGCTGGCGGCGATGATGAGGACGGAGGGGTTGATTTTTTGCAGGGCGTAGATGGTGGCGGCCCCGTCCATGATGGGCATCATCATGTCGGTGAGGACGAGGGCGATGTCGCCCCGATGCTGGGCGTAGGCTGCGATGGCTTCGGCTCCGTTGGTGGCACTGATGACGCGGTAGCCATAGGTCTGCAAGGTCTGCGTGGTGACGGTGATAATGGAGGGTTCGTCGTCGATGAGAAGGATGATCTCGCCATTTCCCCGTGGTATTGCGACCATAGCGGCTGCTGACTGGGTGGCGGCGTCCCCTGTGGTAATGGCGGGGAGGTGGATGATGAAGGTGGTGCCGCGACCGGGGGTGCTGTGGACGTTGAGGATGCCGAGGTGGCTTTTAACGATGCCGAGGACGGTGGAAAGGCCGAGGCCGGTGCCTTTGCTAAAGTCTTTGGTGGTGAAGAATGGCTCGAAGATTTTATCAATGACGTCGGGTGGAATACCGGAGCCCGTGTCGATGATGGTGATTTTCACATACCGTCCTGCTTGGGCGGGCGGCGACATGCGGGCGTAGTGTTCGTCGAGTTCGCAATTCTCGACGGTGATGGTGAGATGGCCGCCGTCTGGCATGGCGTCGCGGGCGTTGACGCAAAGGTTGAGGAAGACCTGGTAAAGCTGGGTGGAATCGCCGGAGATGGGCCAGATGCCCTGGGGGATACTCGTCTGGAGGCGGATATCCTTCGGGAAGGTGTCGCGGACGATGGCTTCGAGGTCCCCGAGAACGGCCTTGATCTGGATGGGGATGCGCTCTCCCTCGACGCCCCGGGCAAAGGAGAGGACCTGGCGGACGATACTGGCTCCGCGCAGGGAGCTGGCTTCGATGGTGTCGAGGATGCGCCGGGCGGTGGGATCGGTGACCAGATCCTTGAGAACCTCGATCGACATCATGATGGGGGCAAGGATGTTATTGAGGTCGTGGGCGATGCCTCCGGCGAGGGT
Organism: Chthoniobacterales bacterium; assembly: GCA_039930045.1. NCBI lineage: Bacteria > Pseudomonadati > Verrucomicrobiota > Spartobacteria > Chthoniobacterales > Chthoniobacterales bacterium. The sequence continues at coordinate 385,282 of JBDSQB010000016.1, forward strand.
CCCGATGCTCTCCATGCGCTGGGCGCGGAGATACTGGGCCTCGGCTTTCTTCTTTTCGGTGATGTCGATGTTAATGGTGAGGACGGCCTTGGGCTGCCGCTCGTTGTCGCGAATAAGGGTCCAGCGCGAATCGACGGTAATGGGCTTGCCCTCCTTGGTGAGTTGTTTGACTTCGCCGGACCATGCGCCCTGTTCGAGGACGGTCTGCCAAATAAGGTGCAGCCGGGTGGGGTCGGCGTAGTGCCCGCTGGGTTTGTCGCGTCCGATCATTTCCGCAGCGGTCCAGCCGTAGATGTGCTCGGCACCTTTGTTCCAGAAGAGGATGCGCCCCTGCAAGTCGCGGGCGATAATGGCGTCGCGAGCCTTGTCCATGAAGGCGACCTGCTCGGCGATCTTCTCTTCGTCGCGTTTGCGGTCGGTGATGTTGCGGAAGGTCCAGATTCTGCCGAAATGTTCGGGGTGCCGCATCTGGCTGGTGGCCCAGGCGAGTTGGCGACTGTCGTCCACCTCGGAAACCAGTTCCGGTGGGATCCCCCACAGTTCTGTGAGGCGTTGGTTTTGGATGATTTTCTGTTGCTGGTTGTCGGTAACGAGAATGCCATCGGGAGAGGAATGGACCTGCGCCTCGAAGAAGGTGGTGCGCCAAAGCAGCAATTCGGCGTTCTTTTTCTCTTCGGTGATGTCGCGTGCGATGGCAGCGAAGTGGGTGCATTTGCCGGCTTTGTCGAAGATGGGGGCCATATTCACATCCATCCAGTATTCGCTGCCATCCTTTCGGTGAGTGAGGATCTGGCGATGAATGTGCTTCTGCTGGATGAAGGCTTGGTAAATCTCTTTGAGAACACGACCGTCGGTGTTTTTGCCATGCAGAAAACGGGGGCTGCGACCGAGTGACTCGTCGGCCGTGTAGCCGGTAAGTCGCTCCATCGCCCGGTTGACAAAGACGATGAGGGGGCCGGGTTCGTGGATGGGACCGGCCTCGGTGATCATGACGAGGTCATTTAAGTTCGCTACACAACTGTCGAGCATGGTGAGGCGCTGGTCGATTTTTTTGCGCTCGGTGATGTCGCGTATGTTGCATTGGACGGCCTGGTGATCGCCTTCCTGATAGATGTTGCTCACGAATTCGACCTCGCGACGTTCGCCGCCCTTGGCTCTCAACGGGAGATTCGCGTAACGAACGTAGTGGTCTCGCTGCAACTCGCGAAAGGTGGCTTGGCTGGCAGTCTCATCCTGGAGCAGGCCGATCTGCCAGAGTTCCTTGCCCAGCAATTCCGCCCGCGTGTAGCCGAGGAGCTCGGTCATATACGGATTGGAGTCGATGATTTTCCGGCTATCGGGATCGAGTATGAGGATGCCGTCGCGGGCGGCTTCAAAGAGGCGGCGATAACGCAGCTCGGAAAAGCGCATTTCGAGGGAATCGGGGGTTTCGCCGGAGGTGGAAGTAGGGGGAAGGAATACAGGTTTCATGGCACTTGGACAACACGACGCGAGGTCGCGGTGATAAAGTGCGTTATAAAAACCGCTCCTGTATGTGGGGTATAACCCTACCTAGAGACGCTTCTAGATAATGGTAATCTGCACGCTGTTCTCGATGATGCCGGAGCTGATGGCGTAGCGGGTGAGGCCGGCGGTGTCGTGGATGTCGAGCTTGGCCATGAGGTGCTCGCGATGTTTCTCGACGGTCTTGATGCCGATGCGGAGTTCGAGGGCGGTGGCCTTGTTGGTTTTGCCCTCGGCGATGAGTTGGAGGACTTCGCGTTCGCGGGAAGTGAGGGTGGTTAGTTTTTTCTTGAGCTTGCCGGGAAGGGAAGTCTGGTGGCTGCGGAAGCGTTTCGCGATGGAGGGCGTGAAGTAAGTGCGGCCCAAGGCGACCTCGCGGATGGCGTGAGTAAGGAGCGAGGCGGAGGATTGTTTTAAGAGGAAGCCGGAGACGCCGCAGGCGAGGGCTTGCTCGACGTAGGCGTCGTCGGAGTGGGCGGAGAGGATGAGGATCTTGCAGGCCGGCTGGGCGAGGCGAATCTGGCGGGCGGCTTCGAGGCCGTTCATGCGCGGCATGGCGAGGTCGAGGAGGAGGATGTCGGGCTGGAGCTGGCGGGCAAGGGCCACTGCGGTCCGTCCGTCGCGGGCCTCACCGACGATGCTGAAGTCGGGTTCCAGTTCGAGGAGTGTGCGGAAGCCCTCGCGAACCATCATGTGATCCTCTGCCAACAGAATGGTGAGGGATTTTTTCATCAGAGCTGGATCTCTGCGGTGGGAGTGGCGGCGACGCTGGGGGTGCGGCCCTTGGCATCGACGAAGGGGAGTTGTGCGCTGATGGTGGTGCCTTTGCCGGGGGCGGACTCGACGAGGAAGCTGCCGCCGACCATTTCGACGCGCTCGCGCATGCCGAGGAGTCCGAGGCGTTTCTGGCGCTTGGCAAAGAGGACGCGCTCGACGGCGAAGGAACGTCCGTTGTCATGGATGGTCATGCGAATGGTGTTGCCCGATTTCTGAATGCTGACCTTTACGTGGGTGGCGCGGGCGTGCTGGGCGATGTTCGTGAGGGCGGACTGGGCGACGCGGTAAAGGACGGTGCGCCGGGCGTTGCTGAGTTTCTCGACACCGGCGAAGGCGGTAAAGGCGACGAGGACCTTGGTGCGTTTGGTGAAATCCTTCAGGTAGGAATGGAGCGCTGGAATGAGGCCGAGGTCATCGAGCAGGGTGGGGCGGAGGTCGCGGGCGAAACGATGGACGATGTTGACGGATTTCTCGACGAGCTTCTGGGTGAGGGCGATCTTGGCCTTGAGCCCCTGGGTGTTGATGGTGACTTCCTTTGTGAAGGTGGCGAGGTGGACGTTGATGGCGGTAAGGGTCTGCGCGATGTCGTCGTGCAGTTCGCGGCTGATTTCCTTGCGCTCCTGTTCCTGGGCAAAAAGGACTTGGTGGGTCAAGTGGCGCAGTTGCTCCTGCATGAGGTGCGATTCCTTGAGGAGAAGGCCGTGGTGAAGCTCGCTTTTGAGAAGGTTTTTCTCAACGACGAGACGACGAGCGACTTCTTTTTTGAGTTCGACTTTGGCTTCGATGAGAGCGAGCCGAAGCTGGACAGGAGTAGTGGCGGGTGTGGTTTTCATGCGGAATGGAGTCCTCGCCCGTACGACAATATCCTCGCCGAGTGTCGTCCAGTAAGCAGGGCTTGTATATGCGGTAAAACCCGACCAGGGAAAAAGGGCCAAATGAGTCATCTTATCCTTGTTTATGGCCCCAAAATTATTTTCAGAAAAGTGCTCGTGATCGTTGACAACTTTCGCTAAAACCTCCATATCTGGTGCGGTTCTTTTCCAAGAGGCACAACATGTTGTGCATAGCCTGTGAACAACTGACTGCCCTGAGCGATCAGTTTAAGCATAAAAAAAGAGAAGCATTTGGCCCCTGCGGCTGAGCGCCCAAACTTCTAAAATGCGTCTTTTCAGCAGTTTGCGAAATGTTCCACGATCCTGAGCGGTCCTGGTCCATTTCGGCTGAAGGTTATTCACACTTTTGGAATCAAGCCCTGTCTCCGCCATCCCGCCACCTATCATCGAAAAATCCATGCTTCAACCTGCTCCAGAAAACGACCTCGACTTCAATGCCACTGAGGAAGGCGATTACGTTATTCACCGCCTCGGCACGAAAACGTTCCGTCTCGACAAAACCAAGGCCCGCGCCCGGCTCGCCGGGAAAAAAGTCATCAACGGCCTCCGCAGCGCCGAACTGAACATTCTCCCGCTCAAATACCACGAGGCCTACCGCATCTATAAACAGATGAAGGCCAACCATTGGGAACCGGACGTGATCGACATGTCCAAGGACTGCGCCCAGTGGAACACCGGCGTCCTGTCGGCCAAGGAGCGCTGGATCATTGAAATGGGCGTCGGCTATTTCTCCGCGGCGGAAGGCATCGTCGGCGATTCCGTGCTGCACGTCATCGAGGACAACCTCACCGCGGCGGAACTGAAGCACGCGTCCCTGCGGCATATCGCCGAGGAGTCGATCCACATGGACTCGCTCCTCCACATCATCGGCTCGCTGAACATCGACCTCGACGAAGTCACGGCCAAGTTCAGCGACATCCCGAGCGTGCAGCGCAAGAACGCCTACATCACCCGGCAGATGCCCGAGTTGAAAATGGGCATCGACCTTACGCAAACGGTGAACAAGCAGAAGTTCGCCAAGGCTATCTTCGGGATCACGCAGATCATGGAAGGCACCCAGTTCTACGCGCTGTT